>NZ_MUFL01000124.1:0-5883 GCF_001995355.1 Salinivibrio sp. PR919
AAGCGAGGTTTCAAAGCTAAAAACGGTCAGTTTCAGCGCTTGGTGTGAGGCGTCGCATAACACATATGAGCCCTTCTCCGGTCAATAGGCAATAGCATTTTTTGGGCTACGCCAGCAGCTAATGCTCTCGAACAACAAAGTCGTCTACTTCGCTCTGTCATTTCCGCCATTAAGTCATTGCTTACGGCAAACACATATAGAAAGTCTCTTACTGCGGTCTCACCGCTGCCTGCCAATCATATGACAGGGCAATTAGACATTACTTCCCGTCCCCACGCAGGAGCGTGGGAACGAGTTATAGAGAATGACTTTTCCGTGGTCATCCACCGCGTGAAGAGAAAAGTGGTGCTTGGCGAGATCAACGCCACAAAAGAATTGAGTAGACATGGTTACCTCCGGTAATAAAGGCCGCACCTAAGTGTGGCAGATCTTCAAGAGGGGGAATCCATGTCATTCGTTAACTGGCAAAAGGAGTATTGAACATTGGAAGGACTGATAGCCCAATATACGGGTGCTAATGAAGATCAAAGACTGACAAGACAGTATATTGCTCAGTTAGAGTTTGACACCACAATGCACAAACTCGAACCATATTTGTCAAAAGGCAAATCGGTATGTGAGCTGGGAGCAGCTACGGGTCGTTACTCTTTAAGTTTTGCAAAAATGGGTTGTGATGTAACAGCTGTAGAGCTTGTACCTGAGCAAGTCGATATTCTAAATACCAAAGCTAAATCCGAGGGTATCGACTTAAGAGTGTTTGAGGGAAATGCGTGTGATGTTTCATTTATTGAGAGTAGTTCTCAAGATGTTTGTGTGATCCTAGGGCCCTTATATCACTTGAAAACTCTGCACGAAAGAGAGCTGGCGATAAAAGAAGCTTTGCGTATTCTGAAGCCAAATGGGGTGTTAGCTGTTGCCTATATCTCACGCTTTTTTGTCGCGGGCATGTTCGCTCAACAATTTCCGGAATTGATTACCCCCGAAGTGCTTATCGAATTAAATAAGCACGGCACAGTTTCAAATTCAAAAGCAGATAGTTTCTTTAATGTAGGGTACTTCGCCACACCGGCTGAAATTGAATGTTTGGTTCAAGACAATGGTTTTGGTGTTATCGGTCACTCCGCAACAGATGGCTTTGGACGTTATATTTCTAATGGTGTTAATGGCTTTACACCATCTCAATATCAAACTTGGTTAGATTATCACTTAATAAATTGTGATGAACCTAGTTTATTAGGTTCAAGTAATCATGGTTTAGTGATCGCTAGAAAAGCCAGTTAACACATATGAGCCCTTCTCCGGTCAATAGGCAATAGTATGTTTTGGCTGCGCCAGCAGCCAATGCTCTCGAACAACAAAGTCGTCTACTTCGTTCTGTCATTTCCGGCATTAAGTCATTGCTTACGGCAAACACATATAGAAGGTCTCTTACTGCGGTCTCACCGCTGCCTGCCAATCATATGACAGGGCCATTAGACATTACTTCCCGTTCCCACGCAGGAGCATGAGAACGAGTTATGTAGAATGACTTTTCCGTGGTCATCCACCGCGTGAAGAGAAAAGTGGTACTTGGCGAGATCAACGCCACAAAAGAATTGAGTAGACATGGTTACCTCCGGTATTAAAGGCCGCACCTCAGTGTGGCAGATTCTCAAGGGGAGAATCAATGTCATTCGTTATAACGCTACAGGAGTACAGAGTGAAAATAGGCATTGTTCAGATGCAAATGAGATGGACTGTTGCACAAAACCTTTCGACAATATCTGGATACATTAAAAGGCTAGGTGCACTAGATGTCTTAATTTTCCCTGAACTCGCATTAAGTGGATTTCATAGAAATATAAAAGCTGAATGTAAAGAACTCTTAATTCAAAATGCCATAGTCGAACTACAAAAATTAGCGAAAAAGTATCGAATAAGTCTGTTTTTTGGTGCACCTAAAGTAGTTGGGTTAAATGTGTTCAATAGTTATTTGTGCATCAATAAAACTGGTCAGGTCATAGCACAATGGGACAAGGCTGGATTGACTGAAAGTGAATCCCAGTTTTTTGCTAAAGGTGGTAATAGAAGCGTATTTGAGCTTGATGGCACTCGCTATACCACGGTAATTTGTCGAGAAGTCGAGGATGCTGACTGGTTTATTTCTCAAGTTCGTTCCTGCTCTCCAGAAATCATAGTTTGGCCTAGCTATATCAGGCAGAGCGGCAATGATAATACCTTAACGGGCTATTTTTCAGCGGCTTCTGAAATAGCTAAGGAACTCGATGCGTTTGTTTTACAGTGCAACTGGCCACAAGCGCTCAACGCTCAGAACATTCGTGGATTAGGTGGTAGCCGTATATTTGGAACCGATGGTAAATGTCTTTTTTCCATGCCTGTAGACCAACTTGCGATAAGTATCTTGGAGTTTTCTAAGGGGGCGTTGAGGTCAGTTGAGACTATGAGTTCACTGGAAACCGCGTTATAACAAACGAGTATGTCGTCAATCCTAAATTTTAGCGAGGTTTTTATCCCACATCACGTCGTCTCTAAGCATCAAATTTAAGAACATCACCATCTTCCGCATGCAGGAAGTAATGGCGACTTTTTCGACTTTCGGCGGCGCTAATCGATATACGTCTTTTTTAACGTGTAATAAATTAACGCGTGAAACAGAGTCATGGAGAATGACTTTTCCGTGGTCATCCACCGCGTGAAGAGAAAAGTGGTACTTGGCGAGAGCAATGCCACAAAATAATTGAGTAGACATGGTTACCTCCGGAATTAAAGGCCGCACCTAAGTGTGGCAGATCTTCAAGAGGGGGAATCCATGTCATTCGTTATGCGCACCGGAAAAGAATTRAGCTTCATAGGAGGAATTATAAGTGGGCGATTTTTACATAGATCTAAAAGGATTGGCGGCATACTATGAAGTTCAATGGCTTGATAAACTTCGCTTAAGTGGGGTGTTTGAGCAATTGGAGAGTAAATCTAAGTACGTACCTGAATCGTTTATCTCCTCAAACCACACACAAAGTGTAGCTAAGTTTATTATTGAGTGTCTCGAATATGAAAGTATTAATCCTATAAACGTATTAGAGGTAGGGGCAGCTTTGGGGCGAAATAGCTACGAGTTAGTTACTAACATGCCAAGCATTAGTTCTGTAACAGTTGTTGAACCGTCTCACCGCTTGCTATCAAATCTCAAACAAATACTAATTGATGGTACTAAATGTGAATTTCCTTATATCAAGAGCTTGAAAGAGTTGGGGTGTTTGGATTTTGATACTTCAGCAATAGCAAAAGCATGTAATCATGTAGTATTTACTTTAATAGAAGCACCTTTCGAACATGGTGTGGTTACGAAAGAGTTCGATTTAACAGTTTGCCTCAACGTACTTGATCAATGTGAGTCGCCTAAAAATTTAGTAAAAGCACTAAAGGATGCAACTGTTTTTAATGGAGTGTTAGTTTTGTCATGTACTTATCAGTGGAACAAAAAGCATTTAAAAGAAGAAAATGAAGCTGTTAATGATATAAACGACTACTTTGGCGAAGGTTGGGAAAAGCTATCTGAAGATGAACATGAATACAAGATAAGGTATAACGAAAGGTATTCGTTACTATTTCTTTCTCATATAGTCGCTTACAAAAAAGTTGGTAGCTAACACTTGGTCCGTACACATAAAAAACGACTATATTTTCAATCACTATATTTTGGCGACYTTTTCGACTTTCGGCGGCGCTAATCGAGATACGTCGTTTTTAACGTTTAATAAATTAATGCGTGAAACGGATTCATGGAGAATGACTTTTCCGCGGTCATCCACCGCGTGAAGAGAACAGTGGTGCTTGGCGAGATCAACGCCACAAAAGAATTGAGTAGACATGGTTACCTCCGGTATTAAAGGCCGCACTTAAGTGTGGCAGATCTTCAAGAGGGGGAATCATGTCATTCGTTAGTTTGCTACAAAGAATCGCGAAGTATTAAGGAACATATGGAAATAGAAATAAGACCAGCCAAGGARGACGAACTGGAGTTCCTCCATTCTTTTGTTGTTTCAAACGATGAATGGACAAAGTTTAATGGCCCTTACTTTACTTACTCGCATCCATCACTAGAACAGTTTGAGAAATCTTCATTTCAAAGATTATTAAATGGTTCAGACTTACAGTTAGTCACTGCAAATGATGTACCTGTTGGGACAGTGAATTGTTACTGGGAATGTGAAGAAATTCGCTGGCTTGAAGCTGGTATTATCATTTATGATTCTGCATGTTGGGGTAAGGGTATCGCAGCACGAGCCATTCCTCTCTGGGTTTCATACTTATTTAATACTAAAGAAATTGAGCGTGTTGGTATGACAACTTGGTCGGGTAATTCTCGCATGATGTCACTAGCATTGAAATTAGGCTTCCAACAAGAAGCTAGATTGCGAAAAGTGCGTTACTACGAGGGCAAGTACTACGATTCAGTTAAATATGGGATGCTGCGTTCGGAGTGGTTAGAACGCAACTGGCAAAGTTTTTAAGAGAAATCTTCAGCGCCTGGCATTTTCAGTTTTAATCAGCTTTGGTACTTACGCACAATGGATTAGCTAAGGGATAAGCGTTGTTCACACCTTAATTCGGTTCACTTTATTGGAATATTGAACGTTATGGATGATACTTTAGCAACTTGGCGTCAGTACTACGAAAAATCATTGTTACGCCCCCACAATTCACKCACTGAACTCGCCATTGAGTTGGATCAGTCTGGACTGAAAACCGCTGTTGATTGCGGTTGTGGAACCGGAAGTGAGATAGCGTATCTAGAGCAGCAAGGCTATCGGGTGTATGGCTTTGATATTAATCCAGACTCTATTGCGATATGTTCAGAAAGGTTTAGTTCAAAGCCGCTGGTTAAACTTTCAGAGTGCTCATTTGAGTCTTTCAATTATCCTTCTACTGGCATAGTGATAGCAAATTCAAGTTTGTTCTTTTCTGATCCGATAGAGTTTAAAAATACATGGCGAAAACTTGCTTCTTCTATCGCGGTTGGTGGTGTTTTTGTAGGTGATTTTATGGGGCCTAGAGATACTTGGGCAACGAATTTTCGGTTACCGACGGCTCCGTTGAGTAAAGAACAAGTTGAGCTCTTATTTGAAGAGTTTGAAATAGTCAGTTTCAAAGAACGTGATGAGCCTGGCGCGACAATGGTTGGAGCCCCTAAGCATTGGCATATTTTTTCAGTGGTTGCTGTAAAACGTACATCATAATATGGTCACCTGATATACAACATTAGTAATGTAAGCTTTTTTATTAGATTGTAATGCTGGGAATTTTTCTAGTGCGTTGGCATTAGTGATAGATATAAAAAAGTATACGGTTTCTTTACTATTGCGCTTCTCCTTTTTCCACAGAGAAGAATGGTAACGATCCCCACATTACTTTCAAGTACAAGGGAAAGAGTTTTTGAAGCAGAGTAGAAGTGAGTTTTGGTCAGGTGAGGAATATGATGCCCAGTATGGTAATTACTATTCGGATGAAATATCGTTCTTTCAGGATTTAATGCTTCATCGAAATATCTTATCCCTACTAGATGTCTGCTGCGGGACTGGCCTAGTAACAATTCCATTATCAAAGAAGTTATCTCATGCAGTAGGTATTGATTTTTCTCGTTCAATGGTTGATTTTGCGAAGCATAAGTCATCAAATACTAGTAATGTCACGTTTTATGAAAAGGATGCCGTAAGTTTCGACTTAAAAAGCGTCTTTGATCTGATTATTATGACGGGAAATGCCTTTCAAGCATTTCTTTCAGATACAGACCTTTCATCCATGCTCGAAAATGTAAAAAAACACATGCACGGAAATAGTTTTTTTGTATTTGATTGTCGACTTCCATGTCCTAAGTACTTTGAC
>NZ_MUFL01000125.1:0-5869 GCF_001995355.1 Salinivibrio sp. PR919
GCATAGTCTTGCATTTGGCTGGCGGTGGTTACGGTGATGGTTTGTGTCTGCATGGCTCGCCCCTGTGCTGTAAAACCATTCTTAGGTTACACAGTGCGATTGAAGATAGGCCGGATGACCAATTGGTGATTAAGTAAGGGAAACAATAGACTGGGCGTGGTGGCTAAAGAACTATGATACGAGGATCTTTAGCCACCGAGTCTGACAACATGGCCGCGCCTGCAGGCAACTGCAGGCGCGCATCCGTTCAAGCCGTGTCGACAACCGAAAGAGCGACTCCTATAGTAAAATATGGAACTCAAGGAGCTGTGTTATTGGTGTGTTTATTCGGATAAAAAGCCTATTTTTTTGCGTGCTCTTTTGCGTATTACTTGGCGTAATCGCGACAATAGGCCTGATACGATCTTTACAACAAGCAGAAGATAAATCTCGTGGACGAGTCGAAGGGTTAAGTTTTTTGATTGCCGAATGGGTGGAAGGCTCGTTTCAGATAACCGATTATTTATTACGAGATATGTTGGGGCATGTCCAACCCGAAGACCTTGTCTACCCCCACCCGGATCCAGACGCGCATCAACGTCTAACAGCGTTAATTGCCTCTAAAATGAACACAGTTCCTAATGTCATTCTTGCCGGCTTTTTTGATCAAAACTGTATTATCACTCATGCCAACAGCAAGGAACTAGGCTGGGATGGCAGCCATCGAGACTACTGTAAAGCGCTACGAGACTCTCCCGATCGAAATACATTCGTCTCCAATGCATTTAAAAGTACGACGGGCCCACTGAATGTCACCCAATCGCGAAAGTTTTTGCCAAACCAACCCAGCTTTCAAGGTTTTGCGGCCTTGGGCGTTGATCTCACTTTTTTCTCCAACTGGGTTGGAGAAATCTCGATAGATCCGCTGGATGTAGTCGCCATCTTAGATCAAAATCTAAGACTTTTAGCAAGAGAGCCCAGTAAACCCGAGAGCTTGGGCAAGCTGATAGAAGACCCTATTGTTAGTGCCTTTATTGCGTCCGGGCTAACAGAAAAAAGCTTTCGAGCTACGTCACCCATTGATGGTGTGCCGCGTTTATTCAGTATTCGCAAAGTCGAGGGGCTACCGTTTTATACTTTAGTTGGAGAAGCAGACCAACATTGGCAAGCAGACTGGCGCTATCAAGTGAGAGTCGCGGTGGGGGCGCTGATCGTATTGTGGTTACTTGCCCTATTCACGCTTCGTACATACTGGGACCAGTTAAACTATCTTGGCGAACTCAAAATCGCGCGTGACAAGCTTGAAACGTTAAGCATTACCGATCCACTTACCGGATTAGCGAATCGGCGCTGCTTTGATGAAGTGCTTAATGCTGAATATCAACGACTGAAACGAACACGCGCACCCATGTCGGTAATCATGATCGACTTAGATTACTTTAAAGCCTTCAATGACACCTATGGTCACTTGGCGGGCGACAGATGTCTAAAGGCGGTTAGCGAAGTCATCCAACAAAGCCTAAAACGCCCACAAGATTTGGCCGCACGATACGGGGGCGAGGAATTCTGTTGTATCTTACCGGAAACCCCACATGCCGGCGCAACCGCGATTGCGATGACGATTAAAGCGTCGATTACAGCACTTGGTATTCCCCACGGCAGATCCAACGCCGCGCGTCATGTTACCGCTAGTTTGGGGGTTGCGACCATTGAGTGTACGCCAGACATCTCGCCTGACTATCTTGTCCACTTGGCGGATCAACGCCTATATTGGGCGAAGAACAATGGACGTGATCAAGTGGGATTTGAGCAACGCCCAGCACACAAAACGAAAGACGACTAACTCCTCTTACTCGCCATAAGCTACTTATACCTATGGCATTAATACATATACCCAAGCCAATCCATATGCCCTGCAGGCCATGATTTATCTTTCATCGGTTTAACGTACAATTCATCGACATACTCAACCGCAACGCCATAATTTGTATGTTCATGGATGCGTAGCCAAGAGGCATGTGACTCGACGAGCTGAAAGCCATTGGCCACATAAAAATCGTGCAGCTCAGAAATAAGAATAATGAAATCAACATCTTTATCTCGCGCATAGTCAACCAGTTGCGCCAGCATACTCGAGCCAATCCCTTTTCTTTGCCAAGCGCTGTCGATGCAAAAATCACTCACGCCTAACACTTTGTATACCTCACCACCGACATTCACTGCCCTGTAATCCAGCCCCATATAACCAATCAGTTGATTGTCGTGGTACTGCAAAGCCCGCATATGGAGAAGCTGCTTGTAGTAAGAACGGGAAACTTGATGGTCAGGAAATGCCTTGTTTCTAAGCGCTTGAATAGCCTCATGCTGCGCGTTCGACACTTCGATTTCTGGGAGAACTTCCATGTTTAAGTTATTGATAATAAGTCCATTTATTTAACGATTAAGCGTTGCGCAATATTAATCGAACGCAATAATGTTGGCTCAAGGGTGACGTAGAAGTGTGTTTTAAATCACACAATAAAAATGGCGGCCTCTACGTAAAGTAAAAGCCGCCATTCCTTTATAACCTTGATTAACGCTCTATGATAACCAGATCGATACGGCGTAAATCTTCATCTCCCGGCGTATGTCGGTATCCCATTGCCGACATTACAACCGTTTCCTTCGCTGGTTCAACTGCAAGGCTTTTCTCGCCTTCTTGTGGATCTTTAATGCTCTTGATGTAGAAAACACCGAGACTTTGACCTGAGTTACCACCGATAAGGTCAATATCGAGTTCGCCATGGTGTCCGGTTTTTGCAATGACTTTAAAGGTTCGCTCGTGCCCCTCAGGTATTACTTGGTTATTGATGGAAGCGCCATCTTCTTCTACCCAAGAGTCACGCGTCACTTGGGTGGTGATCGACTGTTGGGTAAAGTTCTTGATAGTTACATTGGCTGGACTTGACATGTTTATCTCCTATAAATCTTTAATCTTCATCGAAATGCCTAGCATTCTGGCAATTGACACGATCAAAGCACTTACAGGCGTATCCCCGACGCCCTATACGCCAACCGCTAAGTACTGGTCATCTCAAGTTAAGACCGAAGAACAACAACAAGCAAGATTTGCCCATAAAAAAATACATTGTCATGACATATCACTTAGGACTGCTGAATAGTCATAAGCTGTTAGGTCACGATCAATCGATACAAATACGCGTCACTCGCCCCATACTGAATCCGTTTGATTCTTTGAAAACCCTGTTTCTCGTAAAACCGCTGCGCGCCGACACTGAACGTGGGAGTTTCTAGTTCGATCACTTCTCCCGGCAGTACGTGTGCCTTAAGAAATTCGAGTACCATCTGACCCATCCCTCGCCCTTGATAATCTGGGGCGATAAACAGCCTTATCAACTGGAGGATGCCGGATTGGTATAAAAAGTAAAACCCGCCCACCCGCTGACTGTTTTGCTTAATCACATAATATTGGTAACAGCTTGCGGCGTATCGTTGATGATCATAACTATCGTAACCAGGCGGTCCCGACCCACAAAGCGCGCGGTCAGACGCAAATGCGCGTATTTGCAACCGTACAAGTTCATGCATGTCACACTCATTTGCCTTTTCAATCAAGCACACGTCATCACTCACTTCTTTCACCATACCAAGCAGCTGTGGTCACGCCTCTTTGCAATCACGAATGGGACTCATGGTTGCTCTATCTGCTTAAAGTTGAAATTCAATAGCTGAGATTTACTGATTGGCGTGCTCGATTCAGCAAAGAAAACGTGTCGCGCTCCCGCCCCTAGTGTCGCTTCGCGGAAAGCACGTACCTCAACATTAGTAATTCCACCTTCAATTTTCTCGATAAATTGAACAATCGCTATTGGCGATAGAGAAAAAATACTTTTAGGTAATAGTTCATCGAGTACCTCTTTTAAACAGCGTTCAATGGCAAAGAACTCACCCATTAAGGTTCTTGGATGCGATAGCGCTGCACATGTCCGCACAATCGAGCTATCCGTTTCAAGATGTGTTGCTTTAACTTCACCCTTTTTAATTTGCAGATGCACATGATTCTTTTTGAACACTTAAACTCCTTGGAAAAATGGCACACATCATTTTTAAATATTGGTCTTATCAACATTCTTAATGGTTACCTGCGCACCCGTTTGACTGTTGATTGTCTTATGGTACCGACCATTAACGAAATGTAGTGCTGAATAATCACTTATCCCATAGCAAGGCAWGTTTATATGATGATTGGCGAACTGAGAAAACAGCTCAGCTTTTTCGTCACTCCCCGTATAATGCGCTGATGCAAGACCTTGGACAAAGCTAAGCCCCTCGATAACGGAATACTTCTCAGGATCGCTATCTGTGATCCCGTAGTCGAACCAACATATTGCCCCCGCACTCATACCACACAATATGATGCCACTTTCATAGCAATCTTGAAGTAGTTTATCTATTCCCCACGCTTTCCATACCGCTAACATAGAGCGTGTATTACCACCGCCGACATAAATTACATCTTGCTCTTGCAGATGTGTTCGCCAGTCTAGGTTGGCTTTAAATAATGGAAAATGACTTAAGCGGCGACTGAGTTTGGACTGATAAAAACGGTCGATGGCTTCCTCAGCATCCCCAGTGGCAGTGGGAATATAGCAAACTTTCGGATCGCTTTTCCCAGTTAACCTGAGCGCATATTGATCTAATTCGCTTTGCTGCTCTCCCATCATCCARCCACCACCGCCTAACGCGACAATATGTTTATCCATGACATGGCCTGATTATTGACTAAAGTTCCTTGTGTCTTAAAAAGTATCAAGGAAAGACGTGACATCTTCCCTTCGCGTAAAATGAAATTTTACACCATCAAATTTTTCGAATAATTGGCGATGATAGCTGTGTGAGCTCTTTGATTTTCTAAAATAATACTCGGAGGCCCATTGGATTAACGCTTGAAAGTTGTTTTTCGCTAACTCAGCATTCGCTTCTTCGCTAACATTTTGACCTCTTAAACGTAACGATTCTTCGCATTTGGTCCAGTCTATATCAATAAAAATCAATGTATCAGCAAACTCAAGTAACTCTTCAACGAGCGCACCAAAAACACCTTCGACAACCCAAGCATCCTCTGATGATAATTGTTTTAAATCGTCATCAATAAATTTTGCTGGCCGTTTCTTGCTATATCCACCTGGCTCCCAATAAAAAGTGTCTAGATTGACGTCTCTAGCACCAACCTTGGCTGACAGCCGAGCTGATAGCCAACTCTTCCCAGCCCCTGAGTTACCTATTATGACAACTCTTTTCATACACGGTTATCCATTTAATTGTCGCCACTTAAAAAGGAAAACGACAAATTCTTCCCGATGTAATCCATCTTAAAATATTTGTCGTCAATGCTATTATGCCCTTGGGTCCGGGATGGTTTTAAAGGTAGCGTCGAAAACCTTGTTGTCACCCTCAGAGAGCTTTAACTGATAACTAAGTGATTTTTCATAAAACTCTATAGCTTGGGCTCGTTCTCCTGTGATCAATAGYGAATGACTTAAGACCGCATTCGTGAATGCTTGAATCCAATTCGCTCCTTGTCCGTCAAAGTAGGAAAATGCCGCTTTCGCAAATTGGATACACAGTGGAGAATCATTGATACAAAGTGCTCTTGCTATTGCTAAATTGGCAAGTTCAATATTCTCTTGGGTTCCTACTTCTGACCAATGATACAGAGAGGAAAATGCAACAATTAAAAGCTTTTTCTTCTCTTCTTGGCTCAGGTCTGACTCCGATAACGACCAAAATTCATTGTTGCTTTCAATTGCGAAGTATCGGTTAAAGCGGGAGATTTCTTCACTATTTGGCTTTGCCATAAACATTCTTATTAATATAAATGATATAATTA
>NZ_MUFL01000126.1:0-5777 GCF_001995355.1 Salinivibrio sp. PR919
TTCTGCCACTGTACTCACTAACTCATTTCCTCAACTACATCGAGCGCACTGCGCACACCATCTTCATGGAAGCCGTTGTACCAGTAGGCGCCACAGAACCAGCTTCGTTGCTGGCCATTAATTCGATGGCGCTGTTGCTGCGCGGCGACGCTTTCGGTATTAAATACCGGATGCGCATACACAAACTGCCGTAAAATCTTACTCGGATCGATTCGATCCGTTTGATTTAGCGTGACACAGAAGGTTTCAGGCGCCTGAATTGACTGCAATATATTCATATTGTAGGTCAAAGCTGCAGGTTGCGTGTCTATATCTTCTGACACGGGCAGATGATAGTTCCAGCTCGCCCATGCCCCTTTGCGAGTGGGAAGTAGTGAGGTATCGGTATGGAGCACAACCTCGTTATCTTGATACGGAATTGCGCCTAACACTTCACGTTCAGCTGTTGAAGGATCGGCTAGCATCGACAGGGCTTGATCGCTATGGCAAGCAAAAATGACATGATCGAACTGATACTCGCCACTCTCTGTGGTGAGCACAACGCCATGCTGGTGACGGGTTACTTGCCTAACGGGGGTGTTTAATTGGATCTTTTCAGCAAACGCTGGGGTGAGCTTTCTAACATATTCACGCGAGCCACCCGGAATGACGTACCACTGCGGGCGATTTGTAATATCCAGCAAGCCGTGGTTTTGGAAAAAACGGAGGAAAAATGCCAGAGGAAATCCGCGCATATCTGAAAGTGTGGAGGACCATATTGCCGCCCCCATCGGTAAGATATAGTTTTGACAAAAATAGTCGCTAAATCCGTGCTGGTTAAGGAACTCACCCAAGGTGTGCATAGCCAACTGTTCTGATACTTGGCCGCGCTGATGGGCCTCACGCGCCAAACGGTTAAAACGCATAATCTCGGCTAAGAAACGGTAAAACCGAACATTCACCACATTACGTTTTTGTGCGAACAGCGACGCTAAGCTATGTCCGTTGTATTCCAGACCATTTTCATCGTTACGCACACTAAAACTCATCTCAGAAGGCTGTCGACCTACCCCGATTTCTTCCAGTAAACGTTCATAATTCGGATAAGTACGATCGTTAAACACGATAAAGCCCGTGTCGATCGCATAGCGTCCACTCTCAACTTCTACGTCAACGGTCGCCGTGTGGCCACCGAGATAGTCATTGGCTTCAAAGAGCTGAATGTCATGACGCTTATTTAAATAGTGGGCACATGTCAGGCCCGCAATACCGGAGCCGATAATGGCAATTTTCATGCTTGTTTCCTTGTCATGCGTCGAGCAATGGCGATCTGCCATGATGTAGGGAGTAAGGCGATAATTTTCAGGAAATAGGTAAACTTACGCGGAAAGTGAACTTCTGCTTTGCGTTTCTCAAGCCCTGCTTGAATGGCCGCCGACGCTTGCTCGACGGTCACCCGCATCGGCATGGCGAAATCGTTTTTATCCGTTAGTGGCGTTTTAACAAACCCAGGCGAAACGAGTGACACTGTCACTCCTTGATGAGCGAGATCAACCGATAGCGTATTGGCTAGATAACTGATAGCAGCTTTAGATGCGCCATATGCCTCTGCGCGAGGTAAAGGCATGTAACTCGCTGAAGAGCCAACGATCGCCAAATGGGTGCCCGGCACAAAGCTTGCCTGCAAGGCTTCGATACAATTAAGGACGCCAAACACGTTGATATCGAATACGCGTTTAAACAAGGGTACATCGATTTTTCCGTAGTCGATGTATTCACAGGTACCGGCATTTAGGATCACCAAATCAGAGCTTGCTGATAAGGCACCGAGCGCTTGATGGGTTTGGTCCCTGTCTGTGGCATCAAACACTAACGGCTCGAGAGACGCATGATCCTGCTGCATCGCATCGAGCTTGTCTTTGTTACGACCACACGCAATAACGCGCCACCCTTGGCGCGCATAGTCTCGCGCTAATTGCTCGCCAATCCCCGATGTCGCGCCAGTAATCACAACCTGTTTCATTGTCCTAACCTCGCTTTTATATAAGTGAGTAGTCGACCCATCAACGGCAAGGCCTCATAAATCATTTCGCCCATGTCAAAATAGTCGCGGTGACGACTGATTCGCCCATCCGTAAACGTCAAATGCGAGCAACCATGCACCTGTCTCAGTTTGCCTTGTTGTACACGCGGATGAGAAAACGTCATGGTCCACGTCACGAACGCATCACTGTCGCCAGCCGTCGTATGGTGAATATCAAACTGACAGCTGGTGACGTTTTGATACAAAGAAGCAAAGTACGCTAAGAACGCAGATAGCCCTTCAATACGGTGTGCTGGGTCGATAAACACAATGTCGGGGTGGTAGATCGTTTCAAGCGATGCCAAATTGTCTTTACTGAGTGCTTGATAGACTTCCGCAAAACGCGCCACTTGAGTTTGAACGCTCCCGCTCTCCATTATGCAGACTCCTTGGGCTGATTTTTGGCCGCCTCAAAAATCGCTAATGCCTGTTTGCGCTGCTTAGCATGATCAATGATCGGTTTGGGGTAATCCAATGACTGCGCATACTTTTCCGCCCACGACCAAGGTTGATGGATTTGCTTACCAGGCACCTCTTTTAGTGCTGGTAGCCAACGACGTATGAAGCGCCCATCACTGTCGAAGCGCTCCCCTTGGGTTGTCGGATTAAAAATTCGAAAGTAAGGCTGCGCATCGGTGCCAACTGACGCTGACCATTGCCAACCTCCGTTGTTGGACGCAAAGTCGCCGTCAATCAGCTTGGACATAAAGTAGTCCTCCCCCCAACGCCAATCGATGAGCAAGTCCTTGGTTAAAAAGCTGGCCACTATCATCCGCAGGCGGTTATGCATCCATCCAGTGGTGTTTAATTGCTGCATCGCAGCATCCACAATCGGAAAGCCGGTTTTACCCGCTTTCCACGCTTCAAAGCGGGCGTTGTCGTTATCCCACACCACAGACTCTCCCCACTCTAAAAAGCAATGCTTTTTGCTAATACTGGGGTTTTGGGCGCTCACTTCTTGATAGAAATCTCGCCAGATTAACTCTGACAACCAAGTTGCTGCGCCTGAATCGGGCTCGCGCCAGTGCGGATGCTCAGATTGCAGTCGCGCTAAGCATTGGCGAGGGGACAATGCGCCAATGGCAAGATACGGTGACAGCTGACTGGTGCCATCAATGGCAGGGAAATCCCGTTGCGTCTTGTAATCTGCGGCTTGTTCTCGGCAATAAGTGCGTAACTTATCTAAGATGGCTTTTTCCGTGGTCGGCCATGCCGAGACGGCCTCGGTTGGATAGTCAAATTCAATCGGCTCAAGAGAAGCAAAAATAGTAGTTAACCGCGTATCATCAGCACGAGCAGCTGGCGCCTTGAGCGGTGACTGATCCATGCCTTCTAATGCACGTAGACAGGCTTTTTTAAACGGGGTAAAGACTTTATACGCATCGCCTTTCCCAGAACGAATCGTGCCGGGCGCAAATAGATTGCGGTCATGGTAGGCGTACCAATCAATGCCCTGCTCCTCTAGTCGTTGCTGTGCTTGGCGATCGCGATTTTGCTCATTCAGCTCGTATTCACGATTCACAAACACAGCGTTGACGTTCAGCGAGTTCGCAAGGGTTGCGACCGTTTCAGACGCCTTCTTATAGTCAGCGGCTCTTGTCACCAACAGCGGAATGTTAAGTGCACTGAGTTCGTCACGCAGCGCCTTAAGCCTTGCTTCAATCAATCCTGCCTGAATCGGGGCCATATGGTGGGCAGCCCATTGATCCGGTGTTTCCACAAAAAGGCCCACAACAGGCTCGTTTGCTTCGCACGCTGCATGCAGTGCACGATTGTCGAGGCAGCGCAGATCGCGTCGAAACCAAACTAAATGCATAACGGATTGTTCTCCTTGAGTTCTTTTAGCTCGTCTCCATGTACGGAGCAAATAAATGGCTGGCTCACAATGTGAATGTCAGATTGTGCGTAACACTGCCGTAGCTGATTAAGCTGGGAACGATCGAGACGGTGCGCAGCCATCACTGCGAGCGTGGGGATCTTTTGCTCTCGCATCACTTCGAGGATAAGGCCAAGTTGGGAATGTGGCTCACGCAAGATAGTGACGTTGTAACCTTTCTCATTCAGACGCATCGCCATCATGGTGCGCTGATAATCTTCTGTGTCAGTAAGTGTCACTAACCAACAAGGGAACTTACTGTTGCGTTTTGCGTTCGCCAACATTGCCGCTTGGCATTTTTCGATTACCGTACTGCGCCACATATCTTTCTGCAGAGAACAGATGGCGCTTTGCTCCTCATCCAACCACGTATCTAGCGGCGTAAAGACGTGTTCGATGAGCCAATAAAACGGATATTCTTTTAATAAGGTTTCAACGTGCTGGCCGAGTTTTTTCAGTGATAAGTCATGAATCAACTTCATCAGCTCACGGGCTAACGTGTCATCTTCGCTATCTATTTGGGTCTCGGTTTGCGACAGTAACGGTTTCACTTTGCTGATCGGAACACCTTTGTCTAGCCAACGTAAGATCCGACCAATCATGGCGACGTCTTCATCACTGTAAAGACGATGACCTTTCGGTGTTCTAGCCGGAGACAGCAAGCCATAACGGCGTTGCCATGCGCGCAATGTCACTGGATTAACGCCGGTACGATCAGCGACTTGGCTGATCGTCAGCGTGCTTTCGGGATTAGAGTCCATAACGTAACCTCAAGGCATCTGGATACGGCTTCAGATACGCTTGACTAGCAAGGTAATCATCTGGGTGGTTGTGCAAATGGTGAGCAATGAGGGTCAACGGCGCTAACAGCGGCATCGTGCCTTGACGGTAAGCATGAATAAGGTGAGTCAGCTCTGCTTTTTGGCTCTTGTCTAAGTTGTTCTTAAAATAGCCTTGCAGGTGCATCAGCACATTGGTGTGCTTTTTCCGCGTCGCACGGATAGCCAACGACTGCATAAACTGCGTGCGATACTGGTGGAAGAAATCATCAATATCGTACTCCGCGATGTTCGCCATAAAACGGCCCAATTCTCGGTAACGCTCAGGCGAGTGCGCCATCAACACTAATTTGTACCGCGAGTGGAATGCAACCAGTGCTTTTCTTGTCACGCCACTTTCGACACTGCGATATAAATCGTCTAACGCAAATAACCGGAACACAAAATTCTCACGCAGGATGGGATCATTTAATCGGCCATCTTCTTCAATCGGCAGCCACGGCATACGTTCCATTAATGCTTGGGTATACAGCCCTACCCCAGAGATATCAGAGGTGTAGCCATTTTCCCGATAGACTTTGACACGCTCCATGCCACAAGTGGGCGACTTGGCACAAACGATATAGCCACGTAGTGCTTTATGGGCCAATTCATCCGCTTTTCGTTCACTAAAGGCCACCATTTTTTCAGTATGATCTTTGCTGGCGTCTTTGGTCTCAACCAAACGAATGTCGCCCACATTACCCTTGTCTAATAAACGAATCGTCGGCCTTGGCACCGGTAAGCCGATTGCGACTTCCGGACACACAGGGACAAAATTGACATAGGGAGCGAGCTCTTTGGTCACAAACGGGCTGCGTTTATGGCCGCTATCAAAACGCACCTTTTCACCAATCACACATGCGCTAACACCAACTGGAAACGACATGCTTCACCTCTTCTTATCAAGCGGCATGAGCCGCAGAGTTGTACATTTATATTTTGTTGTACAACTCAATGTAGGCGAAGGATCACTTTTGTACAATATTTTTTATTTGTACAAGTTTACTCTGGTTCTTAA
>NZ_MUFL01000127.1:0-5764 GCF_001995355.1 Salinivibrio sp. PR919
AGCTTAATTTTCATATATAATTGAATAATATAAAAAATACTGGCGTTTCCTCCTTCTTTTAATCCTTTTGGTAGAAAAACAACACGTGATACTAAGATCTTCGTGGACGAGGAACCGCTTTATAGCTTTAACTTGGCGCGCAGTATCTGCTGGCAGTTCGGCTCGCCGTGAATCAAGTGGATTTGCTCGGGGGGAGGTTGAATGCCGTTTACAAAGTGGACTAAGTCGGTTTGGTCAGCATGGGCTGAGTAGCCCGATAGGGTATGGATTTGGGCTTGAACGCTTATGGCCGCGTTATCTATCCAAACTTGCTTTTTTCCTTGTTGAAGCTCACGTCCTGGGGTGTGTTGGGCTTGGTAGCCGGCTAGGATAACGTCCGTGCGTGGGTCAGGAAGTAACGCATGCAAATAGTTCATGATCCGCCCGCCTTGGCACATGCCGGAAGCAGCCACCACAATGGCGGGTTCTCCGGTCTGTTTGAGACGATTCACCAGCGCTTGGTGTTGACTGTGTGCATCAATGGTAATGCATTGGTCAAACGCTAACGGATGGCGGTGTTGATTCAGTTTAGCGTTGGCTTCTTTGCTCCACAGCTTTTTGAAGTGGCGATATTGGCGCGTCACTTGTTGGGCCATGGGTGAGTCGAGAATGATAGGAAGCGCATTATCTAGCTGCTTTTGATAAATCAGCTGTTCAATATCAAAAAGCAGCTCTTGGGTACGGCCGACACTGAACGCAGGAATCAGTATCGCGCCTCCATCTTGCAATGAATGCTGAATAATCGCTTCGAGCCGCTGGGCACGCGTCGCGACGGATTGATGTGTTTTATCTCCATAAGTGGATTCGAGATAGAGAATGTCTGCGCGCGCAGGCGGTTTAGGATCGGGTAATAGCGGCGTATTGCTTGGGCCTAAATCTCCTGAGAACACCACGCGCCACTCATCAGGCAGTTTCAATTCCACATACGCCGAGCCCAAAATGTGCCCGGCGGGTTGAAGGCGCAAATACGTCGCTGACTGCCTTTTTTGCTTTGGTTTTAGCCGGTGCCAAGTATTGTAAGGAAGGTGCACCATCAACTGGTTAATGCGTTCTAGTATTCGCTGACGATCGCCAAAGCGCATGTTTAATTGCAGTTTTAATGTATCATCAATCAACAGTGGCACCAGTGCCGCCGTCGCTTCTGTGCAGTAAATGGGCCCAGAAAAACCCGACGCCAGTAACCAAGGCAACAAACCGCAGTGGTCAATATGCGCATGGGTAAGAATAAGCGCATCGATGCCCTTGCCATTGAGGTGCACTCTCGCCTCTCGCACTTCGTCACCTTGGTATTGGCCGCAATCAATCAACAAGCGTAAACCACTCGGTTTAATATCTAGCTGATGGCATGAGCCCGTCACCGTGTGATAGCCGCCATGGTGGGTGACAGTGAGGATATCGTTATCGATGGAAGTATTGGGCATAGTGACGTCCTTGGGAAAAGATTATGGAATACGGAATACGGAAAGAGACTAGACGCTTCGCTTCTAGCCTCTAGTCTTTTATCATTTTATTCATCATCTGTTTTATCAGTGGGCTTGGGTGGCCATTGTCGTCGGTAAGAAAGTAAGTGTGTCCCCAACTTGGGTCGAATTGGTCGTTAAAGGCATCGCAGTCGGTCACCGTCACCTTGTGAGCGGGCAACACATCAAGGTTTTCTGGCCCTGTCATCCCTAGACGCCGAGTGATGGTGCGATGGCGCATATTGACCACTTTGGAAGCCGCCATGGCCAAATCGTCTGCAGCATAGTAAATGTGGACTTGTTTAGCCGCATCCAGCACCGCTCTGCCCGATTGGTGAGGCTCTAGGGCTTGATTATCAACATCCGCCGCCACCATAAAAATATGTCGGAACCATTGTGGCATGGTATCCAGCCCCGCGTGTTGATGCCAATGCTGAAAGGTACTGATTAAGGTTCGGTTTCCCATAGAATGCGCCAGTATATTCATACGTCGCTTGCAGGGGCTCGCTTGTTGTTCTGGGGCGCGACGCCATTCATCAAACATCGCCAGTAAACGACTAAAAGCCAGACCAGATGCCTTGGCCGCCAGTTGATCGTCCCAGTAATCATCAATCATGCCGAGGCGACCATCGTCATCACAAGGCCAGATTATTGGCACGACCATAATGGCGTTCGGCGCAATTCTGTCAAACTGATCCTGAAGCATGTGGGCCATGGGAAAAACATGGCGCTCCATGTGATTGTTATAGCCATGAAGTAAAAAGAGGATCTGGGTTTGGGTGGGTAAGGCTTTTAATCTCTCCATAAACGGCGCTGCGGTCAGCTCTTGATATTCACTCTGTCCCGCGCGCTGGCAAAAATACACCCATTTCGATATATCGGTGTTTTGATGATCAAAACTCAACCAACGGCCGGCCTCACTTGTCGGTCCCTGTTCAGGAATACGGCTGGTGATAAATAACATAGCATCATCCACGGATTATGAACCTATGGTGAGGATACGTAAGGTCGATGGTTAAATTGTATGGTGTTGAGGGAGTTTTGCGAGGGAGAAGACGGAAAGAGAGGAAGATCCTAGGGTCCTAGGGTCATAGGGTCATAGGGTCATAGGGTCATAGGGTCCTAGGTCCTAGGTCCTAGGTCCTAGGTCCTAGGGAAAGATTATGGAATACGGAATACGGAATACGGAATACGGAATACGGAATACGGAATACGGAATACGGAATACGGAAAGAGCATATCGTGCTAGCTCTGGTAGATAAAGTTCCTAGGGCCTAGGATCTTAGGTCCTAGGAACTGCTTTGCGTTTTTCCCTCAATCCGCGCCAAACAGATCACGAGTGTAGACTTTGCTTTCTACGTCTCGAATTTCGTCGACCATCCGGTTGGCAACAATCACATCCGCGCGCTGTTTAAAGCTGTCCAGATCAGTCACCACTTCGGAGTTAAAGAAGCTTTGTTCTTCAAGTACCGGTTCATAAACGATAACGTCAATCCCTTTCGCTTTAATGCGCTTCATGATTCCTTGGATCGCCGAGGCACGGAAGTTATCTGACCCTGCTTTCATTACTAAGCGGTATACGCCCACCACTTTGGGCTCGCGCTTAATAATCGCATTAGCAATAAAGTCTTTGCGAGTAGTGTTCGCATCGACAATCGCTTGGATAATGTTGTTAGGCACATCTTGATAGTTAGCCAGCAATTGGCGGGTGTCTTTTGGTAGGCAGTAACCGCCGTAACCAAACGAGGGGTTGTTGTAGTGATCGCCAATGCGTGGGTCGAGCCCGACTCCTTCAATGATTTGCTTTGCATCTAAACCATGAGACTCGGCATAACTATCTAACTCATTAAAATACGCAACGCGCATCGCTAGGTAGGTATTGGAAAAAAGTTTGACCGCTTCTGCCTCGGTGGAGTGCGTAAATAGCACCGGGATATCTGTTTTGATTGCCCCTTGCTGTAGCAGGCTGGCAAAGGTGCGCGCACGATCTGAGTCTTCACCGACAATGATACGTGAAGGATAAAGATTGTCGTAGAGCGCTTTGCCTTCACGTAAGAACTCCGGCGAGAACAGGATATTATCGCAATCAAATTTTGCTTTAACACTTGCTGTGTAGCCGACCGGAACAGTGGATTTAATGACCATGACCGCATTCGGATTAATCGCCATCACATCCTGAATGACCGCCTCAACTGAGCTGGTGTTAAAGTAGTTGGTGTCGGGGTCATAATCAGTGGGGGTTGCGATCACAACAAAGTCAGCGTCTTGATAGGCCTGCTTTTTATCTAACGTCGCTATAAAATCGAGCGATTTGTCCTTGAGAAAACGCTCAATCTCCGCATCTACAATCGGTGACTGCTTGTTATTCAGCAGGTTGACCTTGTTTTCTACGATATCAAGGGCAACCACTTGGTTGTGTTGGGCCAGTAGCATGGCATTCGACAACCCAACGTAACCTGTTCCTGCAACGGCAATTTTCATTGGATTTTCCTTAAGTCATTCCCGAAAAAATGGTATCACGTGGGGGCTCTAGGGGAAAGATTACGGAATACGGAATACGGAATACGGAATACGGAATACGGAAAAAGCATACCGTGTCAGCTCCGGTAGATAAAGGTCCTAAGTCCTAGATGATAGAATACGGAAAAAGCATATCGTGCTAGCTCCGGTAGATAAAGGTCCTAAGTCCTAGATCCTAGGAGCCTAGATCCTAGGACCTAGGAGCCTAGGCCCTAGGAATTACCTAACGCGCTTATCTGACAGGAAAGGCTCTAGGTCCTAAGGATTACTCGCCGATATTTGATAGTGATCGATGATTTTTTTCTGTCGTGCCAGTTGCTCTCGCTCGTAGGTGGTGAGGAGCACCGGCAGTTGATCCACACTGAGGTCACTACTGTCAGTAATGCTTGGATTGGTATGTTCTGCCATCAACGCAGCTAAGGCTTGATCGCTTTCTGTATACATCACACTGATATCATAATGATTGAGCGTACCTGCAATCATGTTGCCAGGCAGTTCTGGTACAACTTGCTGATTAGTCGCCTCAGCGTAGATAACGTGTGTGACTGTTGTTGAGCCATTTACGGCTTGGTAGGCAATCCGTTGGATACCCGCTTGGCCGCCCGGTACTTGACCGTAGGCGGTTAAGTTGCCGCTTCCATCGATATTMAMAGTTGTCTGTGATGGAACAGTGATATTACCAACCAGACTCGTACTATCTAATCCATTGCCTAGTTGTGTCCCAGACAATTGTTGCGCGGTCGATAGTTGCCACTGATCACCTGAAGCGTCCACGCTTCCTTCTGCGGTTAAAAAGTAATCTAGATTACTATTGTCTGGATCATAGCGGTAGGTGATGGTGTCGCTCGCGCTGTGAGGCAAGTTTTGCCAAATATAGGGCGTTTGCTGATAGCCAACATAGAGGGCAGCGGCGGTTAAGTCGTACTCGCTGGTACTCACTGGGGCTATCCAGTTATTGAACTCGATTAATTTATCAAGCTCCACTGTGGCATCATTAGCCAAATTAAAAAATTTATAATCTGTGATTTCACGAGGCTCTGCGATGTCAGTGATATCAGAATTAGAAGGATCACCAGCAGCTTTTTCTGCATATCCTGCGCCTAATGCGCTACTAAATGATCGACTAATTGTTTTAGCGCCAAAGTTTGACGACAGCGTTTTCTTATCTTGTGTTGTGATACCAACGCTGTACGCGTTCGAGCCATTCGAAACATCAACCCTGACGTTTGTATACTCACGTTCATTTGGCTCGGTTGCGCCTGATGTTATGCATCGATCATCATTGCTGACGCTGTCGACAGGGTAACCAAACAGTAAAGTCTGACTTAATGCGCTTTTTTGATAGGAAACAGCTGTAATCTCAGCTCCCTTGGCAAGCACAAAGGTTACGTAACCCCTTGCTGGAACCAATGATTGATTGATCGTTAGCTTGTTCGCTTCGACATCATAAGTATTTACCACATTACCTCGATCATCATGAATGAGAATCGTTCCAGTCGTGTTAATGCCACTTATTACCCGATCTTTCGTTGCGAGAATTTGTTTTCCATCTTGTTTTTCACCGTAGACAGCACAATTACTATCAGGAGACGATTTTGCATAAATAGCCGCAAATTCAAAGGTATACTTAGGAGCTGGTGGAGGCGGGCCGCCACCGTCGTCGCTACCACCACCACAACCGGTAAGGGTTAACGGGATCAGAATTGCTAAAAGTTGCTTATTAAACATAATGGATACTCTTTGGG
>NZ_MUFL01000128.1:0-5726 GCF_001995355.1 Salinivibrio sp. PR919
AAGTTAATGCTCAAAAAGCAGGGAATCTCGAGCTTTGCCGCTAATGACACCGCTTTGATACGGCAGGTCTGATCAAATTGATACTGATTGTCGGCGTTTACATGTTTAAAAACACTGCCCGCACCGCCGCCATCCATGCCTCGTACCAGCGCTTCGTATGCGAAAACACGCCCAGTGGATAATTGAACAATTGGCTGAAAGGCCATTGAAAAGGCAAAAGGGAGCGGTTTTTTGTTTTTGCAGGCATCACATTGGGAGGCAGAATGTGTCATAGATTTAAATATCAATGAAATAAAGGTGTTTACACAATAATAGATGGTGCGTGTCTTTAATGCGAGTCAAGGTGTCTAATCTCTGCGCCACGACGATTTCTCCACAATGCATAAGTAAGTTGGCACTAGATATGCTTAATAATTAAGCGGCAATATCAGGCGCTTTTTTGACGTCGTGTGATACAAAAAGTATGGCATACGGATGAACAAGCTGCTTTTTGCTGATAATGGCGACAAAGTGACCAAATTTGGTTTATACCTTAATAAGGTTGTTAAACGACCGAAAATACCAGATGTGCCGGTTCAAGGTAGCTGGCCAGTGACAGAGGATGAACGTCATGCTTGCTGAAAAACGGGATGAAATAGACAACCCCCTGATTTGGCCAATACTCAGTATCTTGGAATCTACGCGACAAAGCTGGAAAGTGCATCACCTTCTCAGTGAGTTGCAAAAAAACACCATCATGGCAGAGCTGGATGCTGACCCGCATCTTGATCTGTTTAAGCGCAATTTTTTGATAATGAATGCGCTATACCAACTGCAAGAGATGTTGCTACCTCAGCAGTGGTTGCAGGTGGAGTCAATGGACATTCAATTGCAGTGGCGTGTTGGCGGTAATGGTTTTGTGGCAAACGAAATCGATTATCAAGATCCACTCCGTGAATATTACATGGATTGGAACAACTACGACGCTAGCCGAGACGATGTCAAAGAGCTGCTATCGTCGTTTTGGAAGCATTATCAACGCCATATTGGTAATGATGCGCCGGGCGAAACCATGCTAGAGCGCAAAAAAGCTCTGGCCGTACTTGGGTTGGATGAGCATGCTAGCGAGCATGAGATCCGTCGCCAGTGGCGTAAAATGGCGTTGAAGTGGCACCCAGACCGTCCTGAAGGCGATGCGACCACGTTTCGTGAAATGTGCGAGGCATGGCAAAGCCTGCGTCTTTAACTCCGCCCTCAGCAAGCAAATACAGGGTGTGGTGACACACCCTGTATGGTAGTGATTAGGCGTTGTTAAGGCCACGGCTGCGTAGCTCAAAGATAAGCTTTTCAGCGCTGCATTCAAATTGCATTTTGATATGCGCACTGTCGCCGCTAATTTGCTCGGCGTTAAAGTCGTGCTTGACGGCAGGGTTAATACTTTGTGCGAGCGAGAGGTACTGCTCAAAGCGCGCCTGCATTGCCTCGACGCTGTCGGCATGAATCGTCACTTCCGCGACTTCATCTCCTTCTGAGATAATATAACCAATTTCCGCGCTTACACCGCACGCGTCACATGCGTCAGTTTGATTCTCTTTCATGGTTGTCCCCTACGAGATAAAGCTGCAGGCGTCAAAATAGGCTTATCGCCTGCAATAAAGATGTCATGCTGATCTTTAGCAGATTCTTGATTGTGGCACATTGAGATAGGTCAGGTTTTGCAGGAGTTTGTAGCACGATGCATCATTGTCAGCAATCTAATTGTAAGCAATAGGTGGCGAATAAAAAATCACCCACCATCAGCGTATGCCAATCGTGGGTGATCGTCAGAACATCTTGGTAGAATGCGCTAGACCCAGTCTTCTTCCCATTGGACCAAGGTGCCTTTTGGCCAGTTCGCGCCAACCTCGTGGTACTCTTGCTCTAGCTTATGGCGGCGAATTTTAAGTGTTGGCGTGAGTTTTCCGTTCTCAATGCTCCAAGGTTCTTTGATCATCAAAACGCCTTTGATTTGCTGGTGGGACTCCAGCTCACCGTTGATGGTATCAATTACCTTTTTCACGCGGCGCTCATAGCGGGCCCGATCAAAGTGCGGGAAGTGGTGCGGCAAAGCAAGCAAAATAGGCGCAGGCATGCCAGAGCCGATCACACAGAGCATCTCAGCGTTAGACAGCTCAAATAAACGTTTTTCAATCGCCACTGGGGCAACAAATTTGCCTTTTGCGGTCTTGAAGGTATCGTTTTTACGCCCTGAGATACTCAGGTAGCCTTCACTATCGAGTTCGCCTAAATCCCCCGTGTGTAGCCAACCATCCACCAAGGTTTCGGCTGTGGCTTCCTCATTTTTGTAATAGCCACTAAATAGGCCCTGACTTTTGACTAAGATCTCCTGATCATCGGCTATCTTGATTTCAACGCCGGGTCCTGGATTGCCGACGGTGCCAATTTTGTCGGCCCTAAATGGATAGTTAAGTGTGCTGTATGCGTAGCTTTCGGTCATTCCCCAGGCTTCGGTGATATGTAGGCCCAATTTTTCATACCAACGCAATAGTGCTGGGGCAACCGGCGCTGAGCCACAGCCCAATACGCGCGCTTGATCAAGACCAAGGTTCTTCGCGATTTTCTTTTTAACCAGACTACCGACAAGAGGAATGCTCAGCAGCAGGTTAAGACGTGCATCTGGCAATTTCTCTTGAATGCGCTGTTGGAACAACGTCCACAGTCGCGGTACCGAAATGAAAAGCGTTGGGCGATGCATTTTGACATCTTCAATAAAGGTATCGAGCGACTCTGGGAACGCGGTTGGGATCCCACCCATAATGGCCGACCCCATGATATATACGCGTTCGGTGATATGGGCCAATGGCAGATACGAGAACAAACGATCGTTCGGCTCGATACCAATGTGGTCAATCAGGCGTTGCGCGGACCAACAATAGCCACCGTAGCTCAGAATGGCGCCTTTGGGGAGCCCAGAGGTGCCAGAGGTATATACCAGTGACATCACATCATTATCGAGATGGACCGGACGCTCTTCGGTAGGTTCGTGACTTGCGACTAACTCCTGCCAGTCATAGTGACAATCCACCGTAGGATATGGAAATGCGATAGTCTTAATGTGTGATAGGGTCTGTAACGACGCTTTTAGCGCTTTGGTATCATCCAATTTGCCGACAAACATGGCCTTAGATTCACTGTGCGTGACCACGTGCTCAATGGTGTCGCTGCCTGCGGTTGGAAAAATAGGCACGCTAATGTAGCTGCCCATCATCATCGCCAGATCGGCAATAAACCATTCCGCACAGTTTTTAGAAATCAGCGCCACCTTGTCACCGGGTTGCACGCCCATGTCACGTAATGCGGTGACCATACGCATCGCCTGATCAGCGACGTCCGCAAAGGTGTAATCCACGAAACGGCGATCGCGAATTTGGCGTAAAAATACGTGGTTAGGGCGTTCGTCGGCCCAGCGTAAGATCTGATCGTGTGGTTTGATGTGTGACATTGGACTTCCTCGTTGTCGCAACGTGATTCATACGTCTAACTGTTATAATAATGTTAACTTACTGACTCTGCCCGTATTTACGCAAGGCAATTGTTTAAACATGTGTTCAAATTATGACTGTCGGCACTATTTACACCAATAAGTCCTCATTTTTTGGGCTGTTTTCACACTTATCTATCAAGGTATTAGCAGAACTTTGATCCGCTTCAGCGAGTCTTTGGTGTGTTTCGTGTCAGGCTTTCTATTGCACTCTGTACTATCTTTATGGCGAGTCGTGGCGCAAATGCATTGCCTGCCAACACATTGCAACATGCAGACGATTACTGCCCGCCATGCTGACGGAGACTGGGGAGAACACATTACAGATGCCAAAACGCAGTAAGGCCCAAACACAACAGACGATCGAGACTATTCTTGATGCCGCGAAGCAGCAACTCCTGACGTTGGGCTACGAGGGTATGTCGTATACCACCCTCAGTGAAGCAACGGGGGTATCTCGTACCGGGATCAGTCACCACTTCCCGCGCAAACAAGATTTTATGGCCGCGCTCGAACCCGTGCTGCTCGATAATTTGATGGGTACGCTTGAGACGGGGGGAACCGTTAACCAGTTAATGCAAAGCTGGATGCAGGCGATGCATGCTGACGGTGAGTTCAAAGCCATCTTACGGCTGTGTTTCTACTTGCTGATCAGCGGTAAAGCCGACAACGGCGTCGCCTTTCGCTGTCTACGTAAATTGCAGACAGATTGTGAAAAGCAAATGAATACCGATCTGACCGTTGCTTTTTCACAGCTGCTAGGCGCCAGTTTACTCATGTGTCGTCAATGAACGGCACCGGTCCGTTGAACCTGCATAATAATTGACATATCACCCCGTTATCTCACCAAAATTTGACAGACAGGCGCAATGCCTTTTGATACACTCGCCACGCTTTTACAGCACCAGACCTTTTTTGGAGATAACTATGAACAATACCGACCATCCTCCTAGTCGATACGGAGAAAAATAACTGCCGTTGGTATTGTGACCCTTCCTTTTACCAGCGCAGTCGTAGCTGGTTTCCCGCTCTGTTTTTCTCCTTTCTCGATGTAACGCTTAATCACGCCCTTTTGGCGTGAGGTTCGTTGTTGATGGTCGTTACCTGTTGCCAATCGGGAGATTCGCCATGACGGTAATGAACAACACCTTTGACTACGCCACTGCGTTTTCCACTGCAGAAATCGTGGCGGCACGTAATGCATTTTTACAATACGATCTCGACAAGCAAGTCGAGTTGCTTACCGTGATGCCGGTTGAGGAGTCGATGGGAATTTTACATCACTGCTCGGTGGCTCATGTCCAGCATTTGCTCAATGCGCTCGATGCGCAGGGGTTTGACCGCGAAGCCCGTGAATATGCCAACCATTTAGGCTTTATTCACTCGGAAGCGGAACCAGCGAAAAGCTATCTGTCTACCGGCGTGTTTGCGCACGTTAAACAGCGGATTGGCTGGATTGTCGGACTTGCGCTGCTTGGTATCGTTTCTGGGATGATCATTGCTCAATACGAAGATACCTTAAGCCAACTCGTTCTGTTAGCTGTGTATATGCCAGTGATTGCAGCGGCGGGAGGCAATACCGGTTCCCAAGCGGCAACCTTGGTGGTCAGGGCGCTTGCARCGGGAGAGCTTCGCAAACGTCAGTGGCTCCAAGTGATGTGGAAAGAGGCCCGCGTCGCGGTATTTATTGGTGTGGCGATTGCTGCAGTTATGATGGTGAGGATTTTACTGTTCAACCACAACGCGACGGTAGGCGCGTTTGCACTGCACGATATTGCGGTTGCCATTGCGTTGGCCCTGTTTATTCAGGTGACCATCTCCACAACGCTTGGCGGATTGCTGCCGATTGTGGCGCGCGCGTTTCATCTTGATCCTGCGGTATTGGTCAGCCCGGTACTGGCATCCGTGGTAGATATATCTGGGATGTGGATTTATTTCACTGTAGTCAATACCTACCTCGGCATTGGTAGCTAGCCCGAAGAGTGGCGCCCATGTGGCGCCATTTTTTATCTATGGTTATGGTCAGTGATAGCGACGCGTTGGGATTTGCGCACCCGATACGCACTTAGCTTGATCTTACGCAGTAAATTGCTGGGTAACTGTGCTATCACTATTACAACAGTTGAATTATTAAAAAATATTTTAATAATGGAGAAGGCGGCCTGATGCCGCGATTCAATTTCTGCCAATAAGGTAACCCTATGAG
>NZ_MUFL01000129.1:0-5664 GCF_001995355.1 Salinivibrio sp. PR919
GTAGTAGAGTCGTTTGTCCATGACCCATGCCAACGCCAAAAAAAGGCGTTTGTTGAAATTGCTGCCAGGCAAGCCACAGTGCGCGTTTGTCTTGAGGCGTGAGCCATTGCCAGCTTTCTTGACCGGTCAGCCCGAACACCGCGAGTAACGCCCCGGCAGACATGGCGGCCAGCCACGCAAGGTGCTGGCGCCGCGTCGCAAAGCGACTGAGATAAACTTGTTGCAAGGCAATGGCGCAAAGGGCAAACAGGAGCAGTAGCGGTCGTCCTTGCATGGCAAGCACGGGCAGGATAACCACTGGCGTGAACACCAACACGCTTTGCGTTATGGGATGGCGGTAGCGGTTACTTGGCTCTCGGGCGAGCAGATAAGCCGCCAAACTTAGGCCGGTGAGTAACAACGCATGGGTCACGGCAGCGGGTAAATGCGGCACCCAATGCTCAAACTTAAAAGGCGCCATGCCCGGAGGCGATTGGTTGCCTAAGACGGAAAGGATGGCCAACCAAGAGGCAAGCATCAAGACGGCCAGTAGCTTTTGTCGCTGGGCATGATTAAAAATAAACTGCTGTAAGCTGGAGAAAAAACCGAGGCTGAGGACCAATGCGGCGATGGCATAGCCACTGTTTAGCGTTGCCGCTTGCGGATAAAGATATGGCACACTGGCACAGAGCGTGGCGGCCACTAACGCCCAGGTTAAGTGAGTGACGCGCCATGTGTGCTGTCGCCACACTTCCAGTCCGGCGAACCCCAACACCAAACTAAGCGTGAGTAACGACAGAGCGGCAGCAGGATGGCGAATACCCACCAACGGCAAGTCGACCGAATACAATGGCAAACAGATCAGCCATAACGCCGCCAGTGCCCCTAAAAAGGGCACCGTAAGCGGTTTTCGTTTCACTCGGTGGGTGGGTAACGCCTGTGTCATTATCGCTCCAACATGGGCTTCAAGAAGTGTGCTGTGTGGCTACCAACCACATTGACGATCTCTTCTGGCGTGCCTTGAGCAATGATTTCACCGCCGCCGTTACCGCCTTCAGGCCCTAAATCGATGATCCAATCTGCGGTTTTAATCACATCTAGGTTATGCTCGATCACCACAATGGTGTTGCCTTGTTCGCGTAAGCGATGCAACACATTTAGCAACTGCTGAATATCATGGAAGTGCAAGCCGGTTGTCGGTTCATCAAGGATATAAAGCGTTTTACCGGTATCGCGCTTAGATAGCTCACGGGCCAGTTTTACCCGCTGTGCTTCGCCGCCCGATAAGGTGGTGGCGGCTTGGCCAAGACGAATATAACTCAGACCCACATCCATCAACGTCTGTAGTTTACGCTTGATAGCGGGGACGGCGTCGAAAAATTCACGTGCGTCTTCGACGGTCATTTCCAAAACTTCATCGATCGTTTTACCTTTATAGCGCACTTCGAGTGTTTCGCGGTTATAGCGTTTCCCTTTACATACATCGCAAGGCACATACACATCGGGTAAGAAGTGCATTTCTACTTTGATCACCCCATCGCCTTGGCAGGCTTCGCAGCGACCGCCGCGTACGTTAAAGCTAAAGCGACCTACTTTATACCCGCGTGCCCGAGCCTCTTGCGTGCCGGCGAAGAGCTCACGTATCGGCGTAAAGATCCCCGTATAGGTGGCTGGGTTTGAACGTGGAGTACGCCCAATGGGGCTTTGATCAATATCGATCACTTTGTCGAAATGTCCTAACCCGTCAATAGACTCGTAAGGCGCGGGCTCGGCGGTGGTGGCACCATTGAGTTGCTGGTGGGCCACTTTAAAGAAGGTATCGTTAATTAAGGTCGACTTTCCTGACCCAGATACACCGGTGACACAAGTGAATAAGCCCACGGGCAAGTGTAAATCGACATGTTTTAAGTTGTTCCCCGTTGCGCCTTTAAGCACCAGCATTTTTTCAGGATCTCGAGGGCGACGGGTCTCTGGAACGGCAATCGCCTGCTTGCCGCTGAGGTACTGTCCGGTTAGCGAGTTGTCATTGTTGAGAATATCGTCGAGACTGCCCTCAGCCACGATTTGTCCGCCGTGAGCACCAGCGCCTGGACCAATATCAATCACGTAGTCGGCGGCGCGAATGGCGTCTTCATCATGCTCGACCACCAGAACGGTGTTACCGAGGTCGCGTAAATGCTCCAGTGTATCGAGCAAACGTGCGTTATCTCGTTGATGCAAACCAATCGATGGTTCATCAAGCACGTACATTACCCCGACCAAGCCAGCCCCGATTTGACTGGCCAAGCGGATACGCTGTGCTTCCCCGCCAGAAAGCGTATCGGCGCTTCGTGACAAGTTAAGATAATTAAGCCCGACATTGACCAAAAAGCGCAATCTGTCATGGATCTCTTTCATAACTTTTTCGGCAATTTTGGCACGTTGACCTGATAAGGTCAGCTGTTCAAAAAAGTCGAGGGCTTGTTGAATGCTCAGCTCGCAAATTTCAGGTAAGTTGCGGCCATCAATAAAGACATGGCGTGCTTCTTGACGCAATCGTGATCCGCCACAGCTTGCACACGGCTTAGTCGCAATGTACTTAGCTAGCTCGTCACGTACCGCATTAGATTCGGTATCACGGTAGCGACGCTCCATATTGTTGAGGATCCCCTCAAACGGATGTTTGCGCACACGAATATCGCCCCGATCGTTGACGTATTTAAACTCGATCTCTTTCGGGCCTGAACCGTAAAGCAGAATGTCTTGAATGGTGCCAGACAGATCTTGCCACGGCAGCTCGAGATCAAAGTCGTAGTGATCGGCGAGTGAGCGCAGCATCTGAAAGTAGTAGAAATTGCGTCGATCCCAGCCTCGAATAGCCCCACCGGCGAGGCTGACCGCAGGGTTTTGAATAATCCGTTTAGGATCGAAGTACTGTTGTACGCCTAAGCCATCACAGGTGCCGCATGCACCAGCCGGATTATTAAAGGAAAACAGACGAGGCTCTAACTCTTGCATGCTGTAACCGCAGTGCGGGCAGGCAAAATTGGCAGAGAAGATCAGCTCTTCGCCGTCGCCATCCATCCAGCTGATCACCGCGCTGCCGCCGGTGAGCTCGAGGGCGGTTTCAAACGACTCCGCTAAGCGTTGTTGTTGATCGTCACGGACTTTAAAGCGATCCACCACCACTTCAATGGTGTGTTTTTTATGAAGCTCCAAAGTTGGTGGATCGGACAGATCACAGACTTCGCCATTAATACGTGCGCGAATAAAGCCCTGCGCGGCAAGGTTTTCGAGGKTTTTAACGTGCTCGCCTTTGCGGTTTTTGATAATCGGGGCGAGCAACATCAATTTGCTGCCCTCTGGTAGGGCAAGCACTTTATCGACCATTTGGCTAATCGTCTGAGCGGCCAAGGTCACATCATGGGTTGGACAGCGAGGCTCACCGACCCGCGCATACAGCAAGCGCAAGTAATCGTAAACTTCGGTGATGGTACCCACAGTTGAGCGTGGGTTATGCGAGGTTGATTTTTGCTCAATGGAGATAGCGGGGGACAAGCCTTCAATATGATCAACGTCGGGCTTTTCCATCAAAGAGAGAAACTGGCGCGCATAAGCCGACAAAGACTCAACATAGCGACGTTGTCCTTCTGCATATAAGGTGTCAAAGGCTAAAGATGATTTTCCGGATCCAGAGAGCCCGGTGATGACAATCAACTTATCGCGGGGAATGGTTAGGTTGATGTTTTTGAGGTTGTGCGTACGCGCGCCTCTGACGTCGATATTATCCATTGTTATCCTACTTCTCAGTCAGCTCACTTATTGGTCACCGGTGTTCAGTATCGCATAGACGGCGCTGTGACCAAACAAAAAAGGCTGTATATTTACACAGCCTTTTGTCAAGGTGGAAAGCCTTACGTCGAGACGCAACGCAGAGCGGGGGTTACGGGTTTTTAACCGTGGCTTCGTCTTTGTTTTTGCCACCTAAGTAGAGGTTTTGATAGCAATGATTCGTGGCTTCGATAAAGCCTTCCACGCTGCCACAGTCAAAGCGCTCCCCTTTAAATTTATAGGCCAACACACATCCGGCTTGCGCTTGCTTGAGCAAGGCGTCAGTGATTTGCACTTCACCGTTTTTGCCCGGTGGTGTGTTTTCGAGCAGTTCAAAAATATCAGGGGTTAAAATATAACGGCCGATAATGGCTAAATTACTCGGCGCTGTACCCGGGTCAGGTTTTTCCACCATGTTGTCTACGCGGAAAAGGTCGTCTTTGATCTCTTGCCCGGAAATAACCCCGTATTTATGGGTCTCATCTTCTGGCACTTCTTCCACCGCGACGATAGAACAGCGAAATTGTTTGTATAGCGCCACCATTTGTTTAAGCACCCCATGCCCCGGGTTGATACACAGGTCATCCGCCAGCACGACCGCAAATGCTTCATCACCCACCAGTTCACGACCGGTTAAAATGGCGTGTCCTAAGCCACGCATTTCATGTTGGCGAATATAGGTAAACGAGGCTTTTTCGATGGTGTTACGGATATCATCCAACAGCACTTCTTTATTGGTGCCGCTGATCTGATGCTCCAGTTCATAGTTCTTATCGAAATGATCCATGATCGCATGCTTACCGCGACCCGTTACAATACACATGCCGTGGATGTCCGCTTCAAGTGCTTCATCAACACCGTACTCAATCAATGGTTTATTGACGACAGGCATCATCTCTTTGGGCATGGACTTGGTCGCGGGTAGAAAGCGCGTACCATAACCGGCGGCGGGGAACAGACATTTGTTAATCATCTTGGATCCTTTTTTCGTCACTGATGTGGCCATACAGGCCGCAGCGTGATTTACGTGAATGGCAACCAAATACGCCACTCACAGCAATAGGTTGGGCATTATTTTGCTGGGCGACGCGCAGGGAAGCAAGCCGCGATCGCTCCAGTATAGCGAAACGCACGGCCTCACTCATCGCTCACCCAGACTCTGACGACATGAATATGCGTTAGTTCACACTCTTTACCCATGCTCACGCGAGACAGAGTTAAGAGGCTGAGCAAACTTATGGGTAGTGGCGACTGAAAGCCGATACAAAGTCGGATAGCTTTGTTTGTGGCAAGGCATTGATTCCAGCCGCGCCTTCTCGCCCTCCGCCTGTGGCAAATTGTTGTGCGAGAGCCACTGCGCCTAGGGGACGGTTTAAGGGGGCGCGAATGCTAACCATCCAGTCTCCATCCGGTGTTGGCGTTAATACCGCATGAGCTTTATCGGGCGATTGGTTGGCAAGCTGATTGCCGAACATGCCGCTGATACGCCGCGCCCAAGGCGCATTGGGTAGTAGATAGACGGCACCACCGGCATAGTCATACTCGGCAGTAAGTTGTTCTGCATGAGCACGATCGGTTTGGTATCCCTCTGCTAGCGCCATCACGATATCTGGATAGGCTTGCATAAAGTCGTCAGGCGTTTCAAATCCGGCAATGTGGCGATAAAGCACTGCAGGCGGCATAAGTAGATCATCCAAACTGGCACCATAACTGTTGTAGTTTAGATACACCCCTAAGCGCTGTAGGCGGTCGCGCGTGGCGGCATCGATCTCGCTTTGCTTCACTAGGGCGTCAGCACTGCGGTTCAGGTTGTCACCATAAGCGCCCACGAGCGCCCAATGACGATATTGGCCACCCAGGAGGGCGTCAATAATC
>NZ_MUFL01000013.1:0-55764 GCF_001995355.1 Salinivibrio sp. PR919
GCCATAAACAGGGATAGATATGAAAAGCAACCTCTACCAACACTCACTGCTCACACTGTTAGATCTGTCCCCGTCGCAGATCCAAGATTTGGTGGACGACGCTGCGATGTTAAAAGCGGCAAAGGCCAATGGTGAAGAAGTTGCCCGTCTAAAGGGTAAGAATATTGCGTTGATTTTTGAGAAAACCTCCACGCGCACGCGGTGTGCCTTTGAGGTTGCTGCGTTTGATCAAGGCGCACAAGTGACCTATCTCGGCCCGAGCGGTACGCAAATTGGCCATAAGGAAACCATCAAAGATACCGCGCGCGTACTGGGAAGAATGTACGATGGCATTCAGTATCGCGGTTTTGGGCAAGATGTGGTGGAAACCTTGGCAGCCTACGCGGGCGTGCCGGTTTGGAATGGACTAACGGATACCTTTCACCCCACTCAAGTCCTTGCTGATCTGCTCACCATGCAAGAGCACAGTGACAAGCCGCTTAATCAAATCGCCTTTGCCTATTTGGGGGATGCGCGCAATAACATGGGCAATTCCCTGCTGGTAGGCGCCGCTAAAATGGGAATGGATGTACGCCTGATTGGGCCCAAGGCTTATTGGCCCGACGAGGGTTTGGTCGCGCGTTGCCAAGATATTGCCGCCAGTACCGGCGCGTCGATCACCTTAAGTGAAGAAACTGCCGCGGTGGAAGGCTGTGATTTTGTGTATACAGATATTTGGGTATCGATGGGCGAGCCCGAGTCGGCATGGGCACAACGCGTGGCCGCGCTTACGCCTTATCAAGTCACCCCAGCCTTGATGCAAGCGACACAAAACCCTCAGGTGAAATTTATGCACTGCCTGCCCGCGTTCCATAATGATGAGACCCAAGTGGGCAAGCAAGTGGCTGAACAATATGGATTAAATGGCCTAGAAGTGACTGAAGAGGTGTTTGAATCTGCGCAGTCGATCGTCTTTGATCAAGCAGAGAATCGCATGCATACCATCAAGGCTGTGATGGTCGCCACACTCGTAAAACCACAGGCGTAAACGATTGCACTTTTGCTTGCACCCCACAAAAAGGCGCGTATAATTCGGCCAGATTTCATTACACGGCCAGTCGATATGTTTGTTATTCCACCCACAAACAGCGCGCTATCCGCCCCTCAGGGGGACAGCACCCGCATTGGTCGTGATCGTAAAAACCTCCGTTTCGGAGGTTTTTTTTTGCCTGTAGCACACTGCAAAGAAAGGGACTCGCGTTATGGCCAATACCCTGTATAACAAACACATTATTTCCATTCCCGAGCTCAGCCGCAACGAGCTGGAGTTAATCGTTGCCACGGCGGGCGAACTCAAGGCACGCCCTAACCCGACGCTGCTAAAAAACAAGGTGATTGCCAGTTGCTTCTTTGAAGCCTCCACCCGCACACGCTTGTCGTTTGAAACGGCCATTCAGCGCTTAGGCGGCTCGGTGATTGGCTTTCCTGATGGCGGCAATACCTCATCAGGTAAAAAGGGTGAAACCTTGGCTGACTCGGTACGGGTGATTTCATCGTATGTGGATGGCTTTGTGATGCGCCACCCCAAAGAAGGCGCTGCCCGCTTGGCCTCAGAGTTTTCGGAAGGTGTGCCAGTGGTAAATGGCGGCGACGGTGCGAACCAGCACCCGACCCAAACCTTGCTGGATTTGTTCTCCATTTATGAAACCCAAGGCCGTCTGGATAACCTCAACATTGCCATGGTCGGCGATCTGAAGTATGGCCGTACCGTGCACTCCCTCACTCAAGCCTTATCCAAGTTTGAAGGGAACCGTTTCTTTTATATCGCCCCCGATGCGCTTGCCATGCCCGAATACTTGCTCGATGAGCTCACCGCGGCGGGCCACCCTTACAGCCTGCATAGCAGCATTGAAGAAGTGGTGCCTGAGTTGGATGTGCTGTACATGACCCGTGTGCAAAAAGAGCGCTTCGATGAGTCAGAATACGCCCATATCAAAGCTGCGTTTATCTTAAACGCCGCGATGTTGCGTGATGCGAAACCCAATATGAAAGTGATGCACCCACTGCCACGGGTGGATGAAATTACCGTGGATGTCGATAAAACCCAGCATGCGTATTACTTTGAGCAAGCCGAAAATGGGGTCTACGCGCGCGAAGCACTATTGGCCTTGGTGTTAAATGAACAAGTGGAAGGAGTCGCCTAATGAACACTGATAGCAAACTACAAGTAGAAGCGATTCGCAACGGCACTGTGATTGACCATATTCCAGCGCACATTGGCTTTAAGATCCTCAACCTCTTTCAAATGCATGGCAGTGAAGAACGGATCACCATTGGCTTGAACTTGCCCTCTTCCGCGCTCGGCAGCAAGGATTTGATCAAAATTGAAAACGTGGTGATCAGCGAAGATCAAGCCAGCCAGCTGGCACTTTATGCGCCTCAAGCGACAGTGAATCAAATCGAAGAGTATCAAGTGGTCGCTAAGCTGCCGCTGACATTACCCGAGGTGATTCAAGGTGTGTTCCGCTGTCCGAACAGTAACTGTATCACGCACGGTGAACCTGCAGTGGTCAGTAGCTTTCGGGTGTTAACCGAGCAGCAAGATGTCAAACTACGCTGCAAATACTGTGAAAAGGTTTTCTCTCGCGAGATCATGACCGAAAATCACTAAGCACTCGTTATCCGCGCCGACTAGCCCTTGTGTTCTTATCAAGGTCAACAAAAAAGCCAGCATTAAGCTGGCTTTTCTAATCAAGCGATCGGGCTGTTTCAATAAACAGCGATAAGATCGGTTATTTCACCACAGTCAGGGTCGGTTTCCCTTTTTTCGCCGGAGCAGTTGGGATCTCATCCTCTTCGGCTTGTGGCAACGCTTCCGGATCGTCGACGCTATCGACCGACACCAACGATGGCTCGTCATCATCGATGTTCAGTTCATCAAAGGCTCCCGATGGCATCTCTTCATCTTCTGACGAGGCATACGCAGGCTCCATTTCAAACATGGTGCCGGCGCCGTTTTCGCGAGCATACAAAGCCATCACGGCCGACATCGGTACATTGACCTGTTGTGGCCGTCCGCCAAAGCGGGCATTGAAACTGACGAACTCGTTACCCAGTTCAAGGTTACCAACCGCGCGTGGCGCGATATTGAGAACGATTTGACCGTCTTTGACATAGTCAAACGGCACCTGCACGCCCGGCAAGGTTGCATCAACAACCATGTGCGGAGTGAGCTCGTTATCGAGTAACCAATCATAGAAAGCACGCACCAAATAAGGGCGGCGTGGTGTCATCGAGAATTCTGATGTAGACATTATTGACCCGTTAGTCGCATTTCACGTTCAGCTTCTGTCAGTGAGGCGAGAAATGAATCACGCTCAAACAGACGCGTCATGTAGTCTTTGACTTCTTTAGAGCCTGGGCCTGCCAGCTCAATGCCCAGAACAGGCAAACGCCACAGCAGTGGTGCAAGATAGCAATCAACAAGGCTAAACTCTTCACTCAAGAAGTACGGGCTTTCCGCAAACACAGGCGCCAGTGCCAGTAGCTCTTCGCGCAGTTGTTTACGTGCCTTGTCGGCCTCATCAGCACTACCGTGGCTGATCTTTTCAACCAAGGTATACCAGTTACGTTTGATGCGATACATCATCAAACGGCTTTGCGCACGCGCAACCGGGTAAACTGGCATCAATGGCGGGTGAGGGAAACGCTCATCCAAGTATTCCATGATGATGTCTGCGTTATACAACGCAAGTTCACGGTCCACCAAGGTCGGAACAGAGTTATAAGGATTCAGATCAACCAAGTCCTCAGGCAGATTGTTCGGATCTACCAACTCAATTTCTACACTGACACCTTTCTCTGCGAGGACGATGCGTACCTGATGACTATAGAGATCAGATGCGTCAGAGAATAACGTCATCACCGAGCGTTTATTGGCAGCAACAGCCATCAACCCCTCCAGGATGTTCAATATCAATAGAAAGCAATGGGGACAAAGCGTCCCCATTGCGGATTAGCAACACACTAGATTAACCGATCAGTGCACATCGCGCCAATATTCTTTCTTGAGTAGGTAACCCAAGATAAGGAATATCACGAAGAAGCCAATCACCCACCAACCTAGTTGCTGACGCTCTAGCTTTACAGGTTCGCCGGCATATTCAAGGAAGTTAACCAGATCGCGCACGGCATTGTCGTACTCGCCGGAGCTGAGCTCACCGTTGCCATCAGATTCTAGGCCAACGAACTCTWCAACCATTTTACCGTCAACCATACGTTGCTCGTAAACCTTACGCGGTGTCCCTTGTAGCTCTTCGAGCACGTGTGGCATACCCACATTAGGGAAGACTGTATTGTTCACGCCAAATGGACGAGAAGGGTCAACATAAAACGAGCGTAAATAGGTGTATAGCCAATCGACACCACGCACGCGCGCCACCAAGGTGAGGTCCGGCGCTGGGGCACCAAAATATTTGGCACCCGATTCTTGCGACATGGCGTTTTTCATCAAATCCCCGTACTTGGCGTTTTTGTCGAAGATGAGGTTATCTTCCATCAAGTCTTTCGGGATGTTGAGATCTTCAGCCACACGCTGATAGCGCTGATATTGCGTGGCGTGACAACCAAAGCAGTAGTTCATAAATAGCTTGGCACCACGTTGCAATGAGGCTTTGTCCGTTAAGTCGTTGTTGGCATCGTCCAAATGAACATTACCACCGGCGGCCATCGCCAAAGAGGGCAACAGCGCGCATAACATTACAATCCATTTTTTCATTTGAATGTCACCCTCTCTGGTAGCGGTTTTGTTGCTTCATTTTTGCTGTAGAAGAACAACAGCACGAAGAACATGAAGTAACAGAAGCTGAAGATCTGCGCCAGCAAGGTATAAGTTGGCGTCGCAGGCAACGCACCGAGAATGCCCAGAGCGATAAAGGCAATCACGAATTGCACAATGTTCGCCAAGTGCAACTTGCTGCGGTAGCGGTATGAACGCACGCGACAGCGGTCAAGCCATGGCAACAAGAACAGCACCACAATCGATGCACCCATGGCGATAACCCCAATCAGTTTGTCTGGAATCGCACGCAAAATCGCATAGAAAGGCGTGAAGTACCAAACCGGGGCAATGTGCTCAGGCGTCTTCAGCGGGTTCGCCGCTTCAAAGTTAGGTGGCTCAAGGAAATAGCCGCCCATTTCAGGGTTAAAGAAAATGACGTAGGCAAACAAGATGCCGAACACACCGATACCAATCAGATCTTTCACCGTCCCGTAAGGGTGGAAAGGGATCGAATCGATGATGTCATATTTCTTGGTGTAGTCAGGGTGGAACTTAAACTGTGACTGGTAATCGTCGCCCATCTTGCCTTTTGGCAGTTTGGTATCGATACCGTCTGGGTTGTTTGAGCCCACTTCGTGCAGTGCCAGTACGTGAAGCACAACAAGCAACAGCAGCACAATCGGCAACGCAATGACGTGCAGCGCAAAGAAGCGGTTCAATGTTGCGCCAGAAACGACGTAGTCACCACGGATCCACAGGGTGAGGTCGTCACCGATAACCGGAATGGCACCAAACAGAGAAATGATAACCTGCGCGCCCCAGTATGACATCTGACCCCATGGCAGCAGATAGCCCATAAAGGCTTCGGCCATTAGCACCAAGAAAATCAACATACCGAACAGCCACAGCAGTTCACGAGGCTTTTGATACGAGCCGTAAATTAACCCGCGGAACATGTGCAGATACACCACCACGAAAAAGGCCGAGGCCCCGGTGGAGTGCATGTAGCGGAGCAGCCAGCCGTATTCCACATCACGCATGATGTATTCAACCGACGCGAACGCGCCTTCTGCTGACGGCACATAGTTCATGGTTAGCCAAATCCCTGTAAGAATTTGGTTAACCAAAACAATCATCGCCAACACACCGAACATATACCAGAAGTTAAAGTTCTTCGGCATAGGGTATTCGGTCATGTGTTTACGGTACGCATTCATCGCTGGAATACGTTTTTCAACCCAGTTCAGGAAATTTTCCATTACGCATTCCCCTCATCTTGTCCCACGAGTATGCGCTTGTCGTCCAAGAACATATAAGGCGGCACCACCAAGTTAAGCGGCGCTGGAACACTTTGGAATACGCGTCCGGCCATATCAAACTTGGAACCGTGGCACGGGCAGAAGAACCCGGCTTTCACCCCACTCACCTGCTCGCTAAAGCTGTCTGGCAAATAGGTTGGTGAACAACCAAGGTGGGTACAAATACCAACCGCAACAAAGATTTCTGGCTTGATAGAACGGGTTTGATTGGTTGCATACCCTGGCTGCTGAGGTTGCTCAGACGCGGGGTCACGAAGTCTGTCTTCAAACGTAGACAACTCTTCGAGTATTGCTTGGCTGCGACGGACCACCCATACAGGCTTTCCTCGCCATTCGACGCGGATCATCTGGCCGTCTTGCAGTTTACTGATATCGACTTCAACTGGCGCCCCCGCGGCCTTTGCTTTGGCGCTTGGGTTCCAGGACTTAATAAAAGGCACGGCAACTGCTACGGCCCCTAAACCGCCAACAACTGACGTCGTCGCAGTCAGGAAACGGCGTCGGCCGGTATTCACTGGCGCATTGCTCATCCAACATTCTCCCATGTGCTCCCGCTTGGATTTTTATTGTGTCCTTTGCGTCCATGGAGCGTACGGCTWACTYAAAAACGAATATGTAATAACGGCTGACYGGGATCAGTTCGATTAAATCTTAGCTGCTATTACGTCGGCTAGATGATAGAGAAAACCCTACTTTTTGACAAGATAAAGCTACCTTTTTGTAACAAATGTGAGCGGTGTGCACAGAATTAAGGAAAGGGTAATAGAAATGTTGGAAAATGCGTGCTTATACGCTGTTTTGAAAGGAAATATATTTGTAAGCCGTTTGGTGCAAACATAAAAAAAGCCCGGTGTAACCACCAGGCTTTTTGAGGCAAATATTGCTCGGGCGTAAATTAACGCTTCGAGAATTGTGGGCGACGACGTGCTTTGCGCAGACCCACTTTTTTACGCTCAACTTTACGCGCGTCACGAGTCACGAAGCCAGCTGCACGTAGTGCAGGACGTAGAGACTCATCATATTCCATCAGTGCACGAGTGATGCCGTGACGGATAGCGCCCGCTTGACCAGAGATACCACCACCAGAAACGGTGATGTACAGGTCCAGCTTGTCGATCATCTCAACCAACTCTAGTGGCTGACGAACAACCATGCGAGCAGTTTCGCGACCAAAGTAAGTGTCCAGAGAACGCTTGTTGATCTCGATGTTACCGCTGCCCGGCTTGATGAATACACGAGCTGCGGAGCTTTTGCGACGACCAGTGCCGTAGTATTGTTCTGCCATTGCTATATTCCTCTTAGATGTCTAGTACTTGCGGTTGTTGTGCCGCGTGCTTGTGCTCAGAACCCGCGTAAACTTTCAGTTTACGGTACATCGCACGACCTAGAGGACCGCGAGGCAGCATGCCTTTAACGGCTTTCTCAATAACCAGCTCAGGTTTTTGCGCGATCAGCTTCTCGAAGCTGATTGACTTAATGCCACCTACGTAGCCAGTGTGGCTGTAGTACATTTTGTCAGACGCTTTGCGGCCAGTTACAGTAACTTTCTCAGCGTTGATAACAACGATGTAGTCACCGGTGTCAACGTGAGGGGTGTATTCTGGTTTGTGCTTACCACGCAGACGAGATGCAATTTCAGTAGCCAGACGGCCCAGAGTTTTGCCTTCAGCGTCTACAACGTACCAGTCGCGTTTTACAGTTTCTGGTTTAGCAACGAAAGTTTTCATGCTAATGATTACCCGATTTAATAAGTTTCACTTAAGGAGCCGAAGCTCCCACTGTTAAGAGTCCATACAACACCCCTTCGAGTGGTGGTACCCTCGGCCTAAGCCTTTCAACAGTAACGGTGGGTTGCGGGATTATAGGGAAGAGTGGAGAAAAAATCACCTCTTTTTCAAAAAAAATCCCACCAAAATGCGCAACTGGTTATTGTTTAGCAATCGCTTGATGCGCAACTGGTTATTGTTTAGCAATCGCTTGATGCGCAAAGCGCCAACAGGTGCGCGACAGCCTATGGTAAGTGCGCCAATGCAAGGTATTCGTGGCTTTGCATCTCGATAAGGCGCGACTGACAACGTTCAAACTCAAACCGCAATCGCTCGCCTGCATAGAGGCTGTCCATCGGCACCGCTGCAGAAATGATCAGCTTAACGTTACGCTCGTAAAATTCATCCACTAAAGCAATAAAACGACGGGCAGCATCTTCTTGATTAGCCTGAAGTTGCGGCATATCGGCCAGCAATACCGTGTGATACAAACGCGCCAATTCCATGTAATCGGTTTGACTACGTGCGGACTGACACAGCTCAGCAAAACTAAAATGCGCGACACCATCACCATTTTCAATGGTTGGCAGCGCGCGATGGTTCACTTCAATCACATCATCGCGCACCCCACCCTCGCCATTGAGCTTACGAAAGTAGTCGTCCATTTTGGCACGAGCACTGTCACCTAAGGGGTGATGAAAAATGTCTGCTTGAGTGAGGGTGCGCAGGCGATAATCCACCCCCGAGTCAACGTTTACCACCTCACAATGCTGATTGATTAAATCAATCGCGGGTAAAAATCGTTGTCGCTGCAGGCCGTTACGATATAACTCGTCAGGCACAATGTTTGATGTGGCCACCAGCGTAATACCGCGCGCAAACAGGGCTTCCATTAAGGTGCCGAGGATCATCGCATCAGTGATATCAGAGACAAAAAATTCATCGAAACACAAAACGCGTGTCTCTTGGGCAAATTTATCCGCGATTTGCCAAAGCGGATCGGCCTCACCATCCAGCGCTTTTAACTCTTGATGCACCCGATGCATAAAGCGGTGAAAGTGCATGCGCATTTTGTTTTCAAACGGTAGCGCATGGAAAAAGGTATCCATCAGATAGGTTTTACCGCGTCCGACACCGCCCCAAAAGTAAAGTCCTTTAACCGGTGTGATCGGTTGGGGGGTCGATTTACGCCATGGTAGCCAAGCACGCTTATCAGGCTTAGGCGCAACCACAGGCGTTTGTAGTAAGCGGTGATAGAGCGCATCGAGTTTCTCAACGGCCATACGCTGTGCGGGGTCTTCAATAAAATCGTTTTGGGTCAGATCGTTATTATAATGTTCGAGCGGCGTCATTCCTTGAAAGCCTCGTGTTATTCGCCTGCCTCGATAGTACCACGTCAGACGATTGCCATGTATAGTGAGCAGCAATCACCAACCTTCACTTTTCTCAAAACAGTGCGCTAAAGTTGAAACAAGCAGAGGCGTTTCGCTTGTCTTTTTAGGCGGGAAAATGGTATCTGTGGTTGGTCAACTTGTGACTACAAGGAGCAGTTATGGCTTGGATTAATAGCCTGATCTTTCTCATCATCGGCGTAGCGGTTGGCTTTTTGATAGCCCGCATGACTACGCGTGACCTCAAACAACAAAAAGATTTAAAAAGGGAGCTGGAAAAGTCACGTTACGAGCTGGAGCAATATCGCCAAGAGTTGGTCGATCATTTCGCCCAAAGTGCTGATCTGCTCGATACCATCTCGAAGGATTACAGCAAGCTGTATCAGCATATGGCAAAAACGTCTTCCGATCTGATGCCGAATTTACCCGAGCAAGATAATCCTTTTGCGAAGCGCTTAGGCAAGATCACCGAGATTAAAGAAGCCACTGACGGCGACCAACCGCCACGCGATTACTCTGACACTGGCTCTGGGCTATTGAAAGAAGAAGGAAAATCGCGCGTGAGTTGATCAAGGATTGAACTTTTTAAGATAGACCCCACTCTTATCCATACTCGGACAATCGGAGTGAGTCTATGATGAAAAAGTCTTTACTAGCGATTAGTGTTGCCGCGTTGACCCTTGGCGCGGCGTTTTCTCCTCTTCCTAGCCATGCGGCACTTCCTCAAGCGGTGAGCGGTCAGACCATGCCTAGCTTGGCGCCAATGCTTGAGAAAGTTTCTCCTGCCGTGGTCAGTATCGCTGTCGAGGGTAATAAAGTTTCGAAACAACGTGTTCCCGAAGCGTTCCGTTTTTTCTTTGGCCCCAACATGCCTTCTGAGCAAGTCCAAGAGCGCCCATTCCGCGGCTTAGGCTCTGGCGTCATTATCGATGCCGACAAAGGCTACATTGTTACCAACCATCATGTGATTGATGACGCCGACCAAATTCGCGTCCAGCTGCAAGATGGCCGTGAATATGACGCACGCCTAATTGGCAGCGATGAGATGTCAGATATTGCCCTGCTGCAACTGGATGACGCAGCGAAAGACCTCACTGCAATCAAACTGGCTAATTCAGACGCACTACGCGTCGGTGATTTTGCCGTCGCGATTGGTAACCCCTTTGGACTGGGGCAAACCGTCACCTCAGGGATTATCTCTGCGCTCGGACGCAGTGGTTTGAATTTAGAAAACTTTGAAAACTTTATTCAAACCGATGCCGCGATTAACAGCGGTAACTCCGGCGGCGCGTTGGTGAACCTGAATGGTGAGTTGATTGGTATCAATACCGCGATTTTAGGCCCCAATGGCGGCAACGTCGGGATTGGTTTTGCCATCCCAGCCAACATGGCGAAAAGCTTGGTCGACCAAATTCTCGAATATGGCTCGGTACGTCGCGGCATGCTGGGTGTGACCGGCCGTGAGCTGACCTCTGAGTTGGCAGATGCATTTGGCCTTGCCACCAAACATGGTGCGTTTGTCAGCCAAGTGATGCCGGACTCTGCCGCCGAAGAGGCTGGCTTAAAAGCCGGCGACATTATTGTTTCGGTCAACGGTAAGAGTATCCGTACCTTTGGCGAGCTACGCGCAAAAATCGCGACCTTGGGCGCAGGCAAAGACGTTGAGCTGGGTGTGATCCGAGATGGCGAAACCATCACGGCCAAAACCACGCTGAAAGAAGCGAGCCAAACGCAAGCCAAAGCCGATGACCTGCATAAGGCGTTGAAAGGCGCTGAGCTGAAAAACCATGATGGCGATCCTGCCGGTGTAGAAGTCGCTGCGGTCGCAGAAGGGTCTTTGGCGGCGCGATACGGGCTGCGCGAAGGAGATGTGATTGTCGGGGTGAACCGACATAAGGTCGAAAACCTCGGTGATTTACGTAAGATTTTGGAAGACAAGCCGAATGTGCTGGCTCTGAACATCGCTCGAGATAACGGCTCCTTGTATTTAGTGATCCGTTAATCCCGCCTTTGCCTCACGCAAAATGCCTGCCTCTTGGCAGGCATTTTTTGTACAAAGCTCACCGCTTTGCATTTCCACAAACGATTGTTGCAATGCTATCCTCTAGCCTCGCAGTTGGCTTCGTTGAGGATAGCATCATTTATGCTGGCACTATTGGTTCGCTCCACGCTTATTGGCTTATTCACTGCCGCCCTAATTTTGGTTGCGGTGCCTGATCTACGCTCAGGCCTTTTTAGTGTTTCATCCTTGCCCGATTTTGATGAGGTCCAACAGCCTGAACTGGTTTCATTCAGTTATGCGGTCAAGCGCGCCTCTCCCGCGGTGGTGAATATTTATACCCGCAATTACGTTCGCGGCGACCGTTTGCAGCTCAATACCCAAGGACTTGGCTCAGGCGTGATCATGAGCGCCAAAGGCTATGTGGTCACCAATTACCATGTGGTCGCCAAAGCGGATCAGGTGATTGTTGCCCTGCAAGACGGCCGTATTTTTACCGCGCAAATGGTCGGTAAAGATCAACGCACGGATCTGGCGGTGCTGAAAGTTCCAGCTGAAAACTTACCCGTAATCCCAGTCAACCAAGACTATCAACCTACCGTTGGCGATACCGTTCTTGCGATTGGTAACCCGTATAACCTCGGACAAACCACCACTTACGGCATTATCTCCGCCACGGGCCGCACTGGGATGAGCTTTTATGGCCGCCAAGACTTTCTGCAAACCGATGCCGCAATTAACCGAGGGAATTCCGGCGGCGCGTTGGTGAATAGCCGCGGTGAGCTGGTGGGGATCAACACCGCTTCGTTTCAGCAGGCAACCGATCTGGAAACCTACGGGATTTCCTTTGCCATTCCCTACCGCTTAACCGAAAAGATCATGAATAAATTGATTGCTGATGGGCGCGTTATCCGAGGCTACATTGGTATCGATGGTCGTGACGTCAATCCAGTGATGGCGCGCTTGCTTGATGCCGAGCAACAGCGCGGCGTAATGGTGGCGGACATGGATAAAGGCGGCCCGGCAGAAAAGGCGGGAATTCAGCCGCAAGATTTGATCATTAAAATTAACGATAAACCCGTTAAAGGTGCCCGTGGGGCGATGGATATTGTCACCGATGCGCGTCCTGGCACAACACTTTCGATTACCCTTATTCGCGATGGTGAGAGTTTAACCCTGCCGGTGACGGTCGGGAACGAGCCAGACAGCGGCCAATAGTCGACGGCAACGCATCGTTAGCACACGCTGACGCCTCACAAAGACAAAAACGCCAGCCCCATCAAGGCTGGCGTTTTTTCGTTAACTCATCGTACGACGCGCTTACTCGCCGTCAATACGCTCGATTTTCGCGCCCAGCGCTTGCAGTTTATCTTCGATACGCTCATAACCGCGATCGATATGATAAATGCGATCCACCACGGTTTCGCCTTTGGCAATGCATCCAGCAATCACTAAGCTTGCCGAGGCACGCAGATCAGTGGCCATCACTTGCGCGCCACTGAGGCTATCGCAATCACCACACACCACGGTGTTGCCTTCTATTTCTGCGTGTGCGCCCATACGTTGCAGTTCAGGCACATGCATAAAGCGATTCTCGAAGATAGTTTCGGTAATAATCCCGGTCCCTTTCGCCACCAAGTTCAGCAAGGTAAACTGCGCTTGCATGTCGGTTGGGAAGCCCGGATGCGGCGCGGTACGTACATTCACCGCTTTCAGTTCGCGGCCGGTCATATCCAGCTCGATAAAGTCATCGCCTGTGGTGACCTTAGCGCCAGCTTCTTCCAATTTATGAAGCACGGCTTCGAGTAAATCCGGAGAAGTATTGCGACAGACGATATGGCCGCCTGAAACCGCCGCAGCCACCAAAAAGGTACCGGTTTCAATCCGATCAGCAACCACCGCATGTACGCCGCCGCCAAGACGTTCAACCCCTTCAATTTCAATCCGGTCGGTGCCTGCGCCTTTGACTTTCGCCCCAAGGGTATTGAGGAATTTCGCCGTATCCACGATTTCTGGCTCGCGGGCGGCGTTTTCAATCACCGTGGTGCCTTCTGCCAAGGTGGCAGCACACATCACAGTGACGGTAGCACCCACGCTGACTTTATCCATCACAATGTGGGCTCCTTTTAGACGACCATCGACGGTGGCTCGCACATAGCCTTCATCGAGTGTGATGGTGGCGCCGAGCTGCTCTAAGCCGTTAATGTGCAAGTCCACCGGACGGGCACCAATCGCACATCCGCCGGGTAAAGACACTTCCCCTTTACCGAAACGTGCGACCAAGGGGCCGAGCGCCCAAATCGACGCACGCATGGTTTTAACCAAATCATAGGGGGCACACAGTTCCGTGATATCGCTGGCATCGACATGGACAGAGCCATTGCGGCTGACTTTTGCCCCAAGGCGCGATAATAGCGCCATAGTGGTATCGATATCGCGGAGTTTAGGCACATTGGCGACTTCAACGGGCTCTTCAGCCAACAGTGAAGCAAATAAAATAGGGAGAGCTGCATTTTTCGCGCCGGAAATGGCCACGTCACCTTTAAGCGGGCCATTGCCCGTCACTCGAAACTTTTGCATCTGACCCTCTTACAACTGCATCAGCTTTTTATCGCGCGCCCACTCTGCGGGGGTCATCGCTTTAATGCTCACAGCATGAATATCGTTACGTGCAATGTGCTCCATCAGCGGGCCGTAGATGGTCTGCTGTTTTTTCACACGCGACATTCCGTCGAACATCTCTGCCACGGCCACTACTTCAAAGTGGCTTCCGTCGCCTTTCACGTGCAGCTCGTCTAGTGACAGAGCCGCGTCTAAAATGGCTTTAACTTCGCTCGCTTCCACGTTTAAACCCCTTCTTGATGCTCAGCATCGTCAAAAAATGCCTCGATGTTGCTTAGCGTCAACAACAGTTTGAGCTGCTCTGGCATGCCGCTGTAGCGCACGGTCTGACCTTTCTCTTTCAAGGTTTTATCCAAGTGCAACAACATGGCCATGCCGGCAGAGTCGACGCGAGATAGCCCGCTTAAATCCAGGCTCAGCGCCGAATCATTAGGTAGCCACTGGCTACGCTGGCGCCAAAAAGCGGGCACTGTGTCACGATCTAACCGTCCTGACAAGTGGTAATGCTGCCCGCCGCTTGTAATTAACTCGACACTCATGACTCGCCCTGTTTCTGTTTATCCTCGCGACGAATCGGTTTTGCCGCCAGCTCTTTGAGCTGTTCAATCACAGAATCAATACCATCACGACGCAGCGGCGCTTTCCACTCTGATTGTTTAGATTGGATCATACTCACCCCTTCCGCCGTTACGTCATAGGCTTGCCAATTTCCTGTCCGAGTATTTTTACGCAGGCTGAAATCAAGACGAATCGGCGGACGCGAGGAATCGGTGATATCCACGCGCACTTTTACAATCTTGTCGTCATCACCAATGGCTTGGTCACGTTGCACGTTGACATCTTGGTTGTCGTACTCGAGCAGGATTTGTGCGTAGGAAGCAATCATGTATTCGGTGAATGCCTCGGTGAATGCATCGCGCTGTTCAGGGGTGGCTTGACGATAATGCTGCGCACCTAGCACCAACGACGCCGCATAGCGGGTGTGGATGTAGGGCAGTAGCTCGTCTTTCACCACGTCACGCAGCAAATCCGGATCGGCGCGGAACAAGGTGCGATCTTTACGCAGGCGAGTAAAGGTGTTGTCAGCCACTTGCTCAATCAACCGGTAGGGGTTGGTTTGGTCCACCGGCTCACTGGCATGCACAAACGAACTGACACTGGCGACAAACACGATCAGCGCTGATGACAGTGTGATCAAAACCTTCTTCATTCGATTACTCCTTATCGCCCACGCTATACAAGAACTGTCCAATTAAGTCCTCGAGTACCAGCGCGGATTTGGTGTCTTCTAACTTACCGCCGTCTTCAAGGTAGCCAATGCCTAATGCTTCATCGACAAACCCGGGCGTAATACCAATGTACTGCTCACCGAGTAATCCTGCGGTGTAAATCGATGCCGAGCTCGACTCAGGGAAATATCCCGCACTACTGTTAATCTGTAGGGTGACTTTCGGCACATAGGTTTCTGCATTCAGCGAGATAGCCGTCACCTGACCCACGGTCACGCCCCCGACTTTGACCGGTGAGCGCACTTTCAGGCCACCAATGTTGTCAAACTCTGCGGTTAAGGTGTAAGTATCCGCTCGTCCCCAACGTTGAACATCCGCCACTTGGAACGCCAGCACCAATAATGCTGCAATGCCGGCGATGACAAAGCAGCCTACCCAAAATTCTGTTTTTCGACTCTGTTGCATGATTAATTCCCAAACATGAGTGCAGTAAGGACAAAGTCAAGGCCGAGCACGGCCAATGAAGAGTGCACCACAGTGCGTGTGGTGGCACGGCTGATACCTTCCGAGGTCGGCGTGGCATCGTAACCGTTAAACAGGGCAATCCAAGTCACTGCGATAGCAAATACCACACTTTTGATCAGTGCGTTGCCAACGTCGTAGCCCAGATCGACCGATGCTTGCATCACAGACCAGAAACTACCGTGATCGATGCCTTTCCAGTCTACCCCGACGAGCTCGCCGCCCCAGATGCCCACCAGCATAAAGATCACCGCCAACAACGGCATCGCAATCACACCGGCCCAGAAGCGCGGCGCGATCACGCGGCGAAGCGGGTCAACCGCCATCATCTCTAAGCTGGATAGCTGCTCAGTGGCTTTCATCAGACCAATTTCCGCGGTCAGCGCTGAGCCCGCCCGTCCGGCAAACAGCAATGCCGTCACCACCGGGCCTAGTTCGCGTAACAGCGACAAGGCGACCATTTGCCCAAGGCTGGTTTCTGCGCCAAAATCGGACAACACTAAATAGCCTTGTAAACTCAATACCATGCCAATGAATAGGCCTGATACGATGATGATCGCCAGTGAGCGAACGCCCACCGAGTAAAGCTGTTTAATCAAGAGCGGGAAGGTCTTGCTCGGCTGTGGTTTGCCCACCAGCGCGCCGGTCATCACAAAGGTGGCGCGCCCCATCGACTCAGCCACGCCCATCGCGCGGCGACCCACATCCGCAATCTGCGTTTTTATCACCGGTAAATCTCCTGCTCTAGCTGACCCGCAGGATAGCGGAATGGTACAGGGCCATCTGCGTGCCCTTCGAGGAATTGTTTGACCCAAGGATCTTGATTATCACGCAGCGATTGCGGTGTGCCACTGGCGATGATCCGGCTGTCTGCCAACAGATAGACTTTGTCCGCGATGCTCATCACTTCAGGCACATCGTGGGATACCACCACGCAGGTCAGCCCCAAGGCTTGGTTAAGCTGGCGAATCAAGGTGACCAAGACTCCCATAGTAATTGGGTCCTGTCCCACAAAGGGCTCATCAAACAAAATCAGTTCTGGGTCGAGGGCAATAGCACGCGCCAGTGCGGCACGGCGAGCCATCCCCCCAGAGAGATCACTGGGCATTAATGCAGCTGCCCCGCGCAGCCCTACCGCCTCGAGCTTCAGCATCACAATGGTATGAATGAGGGATTCATCCAACTGCGTGTGCTCACGCAAGGGAAAGGCCACATTATCAAACACCGACATATCGGTGAACAAGGCGCCAGATTGAAACAACATGCTCATCCGTTGGCGCACATCGAATAAACGACGACGCCCTAAGGTGGGAATATTGTGGCCATCAAAAACAATGTCGCCGGCATCAGGCTTTAGCTGACCAGCAATTAAACGCAATAGGGTTGTTTTACCAATGCCAGATGGTCCCATGATGGCGGTCACCTGACCACGCGGCACCTGCAAATCAATATGATCGAAAATGCACCGGCTGCCCCGTGAGAATGTCATCCCGTTAATATCTATCAGGCTCTGTGCTGCCATTGCCGCATTCTCATGGTTAGATAGGATAAAAATTAAGTGGCTGATAATAAGGCGTCCCCTATGCTAACACAAGCAACGCCTGCTCCCTGCCTGATAGGACGTGATATAGCCCTGATTATGGCAGTATAGCCATTCACCCGCTCATCGAGGAAGAATGGCCTATATGGACCGAAAAAGTGCCAACGAGTTCCCGTTCATGAATGAAAAGCAACGCATTAACGGCGATGGTGCGGGCTTTTCGCTTCACATTTGCCACGTTAGCCGTCAGAATTGCACCTCATTTACGCCAATTTAAAAACGCAAAGGACAGGTGTCATGGTAGAAGCGGTTGCCATACTTATTGTGGGATTAGTGTTACTGGTTTGGAGTGCTGACCGACTTGTGTTCGGCGCTGCCGCGATCGCGAAAAACTACGGCGTCTCTCCTCTTGTCATTGGCATGACGATTCTGGCCATGGGCTCTTCCGCGCCTGAAATGATGGTATCGGCCAATGCCGCGCTTGCAGATAAAACCGACACCGCGGTGGGGAATGTCTTAGGATCAAACATCGCCAACATTGCCCTCATTCTTGGCTTTACCGCCCTGATTAAGCCTTTGTCGATTAGCTCTATCATTTTGCGCCGCGAACTACCATTAATGATGGCGGTCACCTTGCTCGCCGGCGCTCTTTTGTGGAACAACCACCTCGGCTTTTTCGAAGGCGTGGGTCTGTTGGTCTTATTCGTGGTGTTTATCCTTGCCATGATCAAAATTGGCAAAGACTCAGGCGGGACCGATCCTATGCTGGCGGATCAGGAATCCGACATTCCGCAAGATGTCAGTAATCTAAAAGCGGTGATGTGGATTTTAATCGGTCTGCCTTTGCTATTGCTGTCATCCGATCAAGTGGTCGACTCGGCAGTCACCATTGCTCAATACTTTGGCATGAGCGACTTAGTGATTGGCTTGACCATCATTGCTATCGGCACCAGCTTGCCCGAACTCGCCGCCTCGATTGCCGGCGTGATGAAAGGGGAAGACGATCTCGCTGTCGGCAATATTATCGGCTCGAACGTGTTTAATATCTTGGCAGTGATGGGGATCCCGGGCTTGCTTAACCCGTCACCGATCAGTGAATTTGCAATGGGGCGGGATTACTACATCATGCTGGTTCTCTCTGTGATGCTACTGGTCTTCGCATTAGGCAAATCACGCAGTATCAACCGCATTGAAGGGGCGATCTTTTTGATGTGTTATATCGCCTATCAAGGCTATCTCTTTGTTAACGCTGCCGCATAATGGACATGGTGATGAGTGAATTTGATTTTCGTCGCGCAGGACTTGATGTGCTTACCATTGAGCAAGATGCGATTGCACAACTCAAAACGGCGATTGACGAGCATTTTGATGCCGCCTGTCGATTAATCTTGAACGCCACCGGCAAAGTGGTGGTAATGGGAATGGGCAAGTCGGGCCATATCGGCCGTAAGATTGCAGCTACCCTTGCAAGCACAGGAACGCCTGCGTTTTTCGTGCACCCAGGTGAGGCAAGTCACGGTGACCTTGGGATGATAAATCAAGGCGACGTGGTGTTAGCCATTTCCAACTCGGGCGAAGCCGGTGAGATTCTTACCTTACTGCCGGTGATTAAACGTCTCGGGATCCCGTTAGTCTGTATGACGGGCAACCCCAACTCGAGTATGGGGCAACTCGCCAGAGTCCATCTCAATATTCACGTACCCAAAGAGGCGTGCCCTCTTAAGCTTGCGCCAACATCCAGCACCACGGCCACCTTGGTAATGGGCGACGCGCTTGCCATGGCATTGATGCAAGCAAAAGGTTTTACCGCCGATGACTTTGCCCTCTCCCATCCGGGCGGCGCATTAGGACGCAAACTACTCTTACGTATTAGCGATCTGATGCATCAAGGCGAGCGTTTACCCGTGGTGCCAGACAGTGCCACCGTGCGCGATGCCTTGCTGGAAGTGTCAGAAAAAGGCCTGGGAATGACCGCCGTGGTCGATGCAGAGCAACAGTTGGCAGGCGTCTTTACCGATGGCGATCTGCGCCGCTTACTCGATCAACGCATTGATTTACACACCACCGCCATTGGCGAGGTGATGTCCGCCAATCCGATCACCATTGAACCGGAACTGCTGGCGGCAGAAGGACTCAAACTCATGGAGGAGCGTAAAATTAACGGGCTGCTGGTGGCGAAAAATGGCCAGCTTCTTGGCGCCCTCAACATGCATGACCTTTTGAAAGCCGGAGTAATGTAATGTCCGCACCTGTGACTGACACCTTATATGGCCCTGTTGCCACCACCCTGTTCGAACGCGCGGCGACGATCCAGCTACTGATTTGCGATGTCGATGGCGTTTTCTCCGATGGTCGCGTGTATATGGGCAATCAAGGCGAGGAGCTGAAGGCCTTTCACACCCGTGATGGCTACGGCATCAAAGCCTTGATGCACGCTGGTATTGAGGTCGCAGTGATCACAGGTCGACAGTCTAAGATTGTCGAAAATAGAATGAACGCCTTAGGGGTCCGTCATGTCTATCAAGGACAAAGTGACAAGCTAGCTGCGTACGACGACCTTTGTCAGCAATGCAACGTTAGCCCTGAGCACACCGCGTATATCGGTGATGACTTGATTGATTGGCCCGTAATGGCAAAAGTCGGCCTCGCGGTTTGTGTGGCAGACGGTCACCCGCTATTAAAACAACGTGCCGATCTGGTGACCCAAATCCGTGGTGGGTTCGGCGCGGTCCGTGAAGTCTGCGATCTGATCCTCGAGGCACGAGGCGAGCTCGATCAGCACAAGGGCTTAAGCGTATGATGCAGCGGCTAAGCATGCTGGTGCTGATAGTACTGTGTGCCCTAACCGGCTATTATCTGCTTTCTCAACATGTCTGGGAGCGTGCGGTACAAGTTGAGCCGGACGCAGAAAAGCCTCTGTTTACCGGTGAACAAATTAAAACCGTGCAATACAACGCCGATGGGATACGCAGCTATACCGTTGACGCTGAGCACTTAGAGCACTACGCCAACATTGATGAAACCCACTTTAATGAGCCTGTCTTATGGACCTATAACAATGGTAAAGACGAAGAGTGGCGCATCAGTGCAAACTATGCGGTGCTGTCTGATAAGCACATATTGACGATGACAGGCAAAGTGCGAATTTTTAACTTGCTACCGAACGCGCAAATTCATTCGGTAGCCACCGAGACTGTGACGTTGGATCTCACCACGCGAGACTTTTGGTCCGACCGTCCCACCACCATCACTGGCGTTGGCTTTCAAACCGAAGGACAACGCGTGAAAGGGAACTTCGGTAACCACCAGATGGAACTGTTAAACGATGTTAAAGGCCGATATGAAACGACCCCTCGTTAAAGCACTGGCAGGTGCCATGTTGCTGTTTTCGCACTACTCATTGGCATTGAGTAGCGACACAGAGCAGCCTATTTATATTCAATCTGAGAGCCAGCATTTGGACATGGCCACCAACACGGTGACCTTTACCCAAGATGTTGTACTGACCCAAGGWAGCATTAAAATTCTGGCCGACAAGCTGGTCGTGATCCGCCCTCAAGGCCAAGAAGGCGATGAAACCATTGAAGCGTTCGGTAAACCCGCGACCTTCGAGCAGACCATGGATGATGGTAAAAAGCTGCACGGTGAAGCCTATAAGTTGCGCTACGAAGTGGGCAACGAGTTTTTGAAAATGTCGACCAATGCCATGCTGGAGCAAGCGGGTAATCAAGTCGAAGGCAACGTGATCACCTATCAAATTGATAAGCAGCAATTGGTCGCAGAAAGTGACAGCAATAAGCGTGTCACTACTATCTTGCAGCCGACCACTAAAAGCCCATCTGAGTSAGAATCGCAATAAGAGGCCCTATGGCAACGTTAAAAGCGGCCAATTTGGCGAAAAGTTATAAAGGACGAAAAGTCGTCGCCGATGTCAGTCTGGAAGTAAAATCCGGCGAGATCGTCGGCCTACTCGGCCCAAATGGTGCAGGTAAAACCACATCGTTTTACATGATTGTCGGTCTTGTCGCTCGCGACGAAGGGGCAATTTTTATCGACGATCAAGACATTAGCATTCAGCCGATGCATAACCGTTCACGTCTTGGCATCGGTTATTTGCCGCAAGAGGCCTCGATTTTTCGCAAGCTCACCGTCTACGACAATTTGATGGCGGTACTGCAAACGCGAAAATCCCTCACCAAAGAGGAGCGTCAAGACAAAGCCGAAGACTTGTTGGATGAATTTAATATTCAGCATATCCGCGATAGCCTTGGCATGGCGCTGTCAGGGGGCGAACGACGCCGTGTCGAAATTGCACGCGCCCTCGCCGCTAACCCGAAATTCATTTTGCTTGATGAGCCGTTTGCCGGCGTCGATCCGATCTCCGTGATCGACATTAAAAAGATCATCGAACACCTACGCGATCGTGGCTTAGGCGTGCTGATCACCGACCACAATGTTCGAGAAACCTTGAGTGTCTGTGAGCATGCTTACATTGTCAGCCAAGGACACTTGATTGCGCACGGCACCCCTGATGAAGTGCTGAATGACGAGCACGTCAAACGTGTCTATCTCGGTGATCAGTTCAAGCTATAGTGGACTCGCTCACGCTAAAATCTGCCAATCACGGCTATAGTTATTTATAGAGCGCTTGCCCTGCATCTCAGAGCAAGCGTTTTAACCTCATTGGTCGTTGTAAAAGGAAAGGTGTAACGCCCCTATGAAACCCACGCTTCAGCTCAAGCTTGGACAACAACTCGCAATGACACCGCAGCTACAGCAGGCTATTCGCCTGCTGCAGTTGTCGACGCTAGATTTGCAGCAAGAGATCCAAGAAGCGTTGGAAACCAACCCGCTGTTGGAACAGGACGAGGGTCAAGAGCAAGAGGCCGCGGAGCGTAATGATAACGACACCACGGAAACCGCCACTGCCAGCGCCGACACGTTAGAAACCTCAGACGCCTTCGAGAAAAACGAAATGCCCGACGAGTTGCCGGTGGATACCACTTGGGATGACGTCTATAGCGCGGGAACCGGCAGTACTGGCATTGCCTCGGGCGGCGATGAGCTTCCCGTGTATCAAGGTGAAACCACCGAAAGCCTTTACGACTATCTAAAATGGCAGCTCGACCTCACCCCCTTCTCGGAAACGGATCAAGCGATTGCCTTGGCGATCATCGATGCGGTGGACGATCAAGGCTATCTGTCAGTCACCACGGATGAGATCATAGAAAGCTTGGGCAGTGAGGAGATTGAGCTTGACGAAGTGGAAGCCGTATTAAAACGTGTTCAACACTTTGATCCATTGGGTGTAGCCTCTCGCTCGCTACAAGAGTGCTTATTGCTCCAATTAGCGACATACAATCCAGAAACGCCCTGGCTGGATGAGGCACGTACCGTGCTCACCCAACATATGGATTTGCTCGCCAACCGCGATTATCGTCAACTGATGCGAGATACCCGTCTAAAAGAGCCGGATCTTAAAGCCGTGATGCAACTGATCCATAGTCTTGAGCCACGTCCGGGTAACCTGATCGTGACCAACGAAGCAGAATACGTGGTACCGGATGTCTCCGTGTTTAAACATCACGGCAAATGGGTGGTACAAATCAACCCAGATAGCGTTCCTAAGCTTAAGGTCAATGAGCAATATGCCGCTTATGGTCGTAACGGCTGTAGCCCGTCAGATAGTCAGTTTATTCGCTCCCATTTGCAAGAAGCCAAGTGGCTGATTAAAAGCCTCGAAAGCCGCAATGAGACCTTATTGAAGGTGGCCCGCTGTATTGTCGAGCATCAACAAGATTTCTTTGAGTATGGCGAAGAAGCCATGAAGCCCATGGTGCTTAACGATATCGCCATGGACGTCGACATGCACGAGTCGACCATCTCTCGTGTGACCACCCAAAAATTTATGCATACGCCACGCGGTATTTTTGAGTTGAAGTACTTCTTCTCAAGCCACGTGAGCACGGACAATGGCGGCGAATGCTCTTCGACAGCCATTCGTGCCCTGATCAAAAAATTGGTGGCAGCGGAGCCTGCCAACAAGCCCCTCAGTGATAGCAAAATTGCCGCCTTGTTAGCTGAGCAAGGCATCAAAGTTGCACGACGGACCATCGCTAAGTATCGGGAGTCGCTCGGTATTGCGCCGTCAAACCAGCGTAAGCGCCTGCTTTAGGGCGCCTCAACAGAAGGAAGATGTGTATGCAAATCAACCTGACCGGACATCATGTCGAAATCACGCCACCATTACGCGAGTATGTGGATACAAAGTTTGCTAAACTCGAGCGCTTTTTCGAGCACATTAATAATGTCCACGTTGTGTTGACGGTCCAAAAGCTCGACCAAATCGCTGAAGCGACGCTCCATGTCAACAATGGAGAGATTCATGCTAAAGCACAGTCGCAAGATATGTATGCGGCCATTGATGGGTTGACCGACAAGTTGGTCAAGCAATTGAGTAAACATAAAGAGAAGCTCAWACAGCATTAAGCTATGGAACTTAAAGACGTACTCACAGTGGACTGCACACGCAGTGCCGTCCACTGTTCCAGCAAGAAACGCGCCCTAGAAATCATTAGCCAAGTGGCTGCGGACAAGTTGGGGATCAACGCGCAACAATTGTTTGAATGCATGCTAAGTCGTGAAAAGCTGGGCACCACAGGTATCGGCTCAGGGATTGCCATTCCACACGGCCGCATCACGGACAGTGACCATGCTATTGGCGTGTTGTTGCAATGTGCAGAGCCGATTGAGTTCGACGCTATCGACAAACGCCCCGTCGATTTGCTCTTCGCGCTACTCGTCCCGGACGAACAGTGCAAATACCATCTCCAAACCCTCTCGGCCATCGCCGAAAAGCTCAATGATAAACAGCTATGCCGACAGCTTCGCAATGCAGATTCGGACCAAGAGCTGTACAATATCATGACTCAATAACGAGTAAGGGCTGACGGGAGTCTATTATGATGCTGAAAATTGTCAGTGGCCGTTCGGGGTCAGGCAAATCTGTGGCGTTGCGGGTGCTCGAAGATCTCGGGTATTACTGCGTTGATAATCTCCCTGTGAATCTGTTGCGCGACTTCGTCACGTCGCAAGAAGATGCCGAGGCCAAAATTGCGGTCAGCTTGGACATTCGTAACCTGCCTAACGCAAATGAGCCTATTGCTGACACCCTCGCCGCGTTACGGGAAGTGTGCGATGTCACCTTGTATTACCTGGATGCAGATGACAAGGACCTGATCAAACGCTTTAGTGAAACGCGCCGCCTGCATCCCCTGTCGCGCCAAAACCTGTCTCTTGAGCAAGCGATTCAAGCCGAAAAGCAACAAATGGCGCCCATCAAGGAACACGCCGACCGCGTGATTAATACCACGGGGCTGTCGATTCACGACTTGAGCGAGTCGGTACGCTCACTGGTATTGGGCCGCGCTAGTGGCGATTTGGTGATGGTGTTTGAATCGTTCGGCTTTAAGCATGGCTTACCCGCCGATGCCGACTATGTGTTTGATGTTCGCTTTTTGCCCAACCCGCATTGGGAGCCGACCCTGCGCCCTCATACCGGCTTAGAAAAGCCCGTACGCATGTTCCTCGCCGCGCAACCCGATGTCGCGATGGTGATTGCACAAATCAAAGGCTTTCTTGAGTCTTGGCTGCCCGCATTGAAAAACAATAATCGCAGTTATGTTACCGTCGCAATTGGATGTACGGGGGGTAAACATCGCTCTGTGTATAYTGCCCAATATCTGTCTGACTACTTCACGGAGCTCGGCGAAAAAGTGCAGATTCGCCATCGCACCTTGGAGCAATCGTCATGACCACCCTGCACACGGATGTGTGTGTGCGTAACCGACTGGGCTTACATGCGCGCGCCGCCATGAAGCTGGTTGAGCTGCTCCAAGCCTACGACGCCACCATTGAGTTGCAAAGTGGCGATAAGCGCGCCACGGCCGATAGCGTGATGGCGATGCTGATGCTGGAATCGGCTCAAGGACAAACCATCACCCTCACCGCGACGGGTCCACAAGCCGAACCGGCTTTAAACGCGGTAAAAGCGCTATTCGATGCCGGATTTGACGAAGAAAGTTAACCGCCCACTGCGCTGACCAGCACGCAATTCCTTTCTTATACTGACACGCAACCCATTTGTCATGCGACAGACTCCCCTGATTGCGTTAGAATTTCAGACATTGCAATGGGGGATGTTGCCTATGGCAGAAACGACAGAACAAGAACAGAGCAATCAAACCCACCAACGGCTACAAGAAGTTAGCCTACTGCTGGAACAAGGCATGTTTGTCCGCGTCCGCCGCATGTTGGAAGACATGGAGCCGGAAGACATCGCCCACCTACTTGAGGCCTCGCCGCCCAAAGGCCGTTTAGTTCTCTGGCAACTGACGGATCCCGAAGACCAAGGTGAAATCCTCGATGAGCTGTCTGAGGATGTGAAAGACGGCATCATGGTGCGTATGGCGCCCGAGCAACTTGCCGCCGCTACCGAAGGGATGGAAACCGACGACGTCGCTTATCTGCTGCGTAGTTTGCCTCAAGATGTCTCACAAGACGTGCTGGCAGAGATGGACGCACAAGACCGTGCGCGCATCCAGCAAGCGCTCTCCTACCCGGAAGACTCTGCGGGCGGGATGATGAACACCGACGTGGTCACCATTCGAGGCGACGTCACTGTCGATGTGGTACTGCGTTATCTACGCATGCGAGGCGAGCTACCCGATACCACTGATGCGCTTTATGTGATTGACCCGAATGGCCGACTGATTGGCAATTTACCTATTGCCGCCTTGTTGGTTAACCAGCCGGACACGGAAGTGGTCGACATCATGGACGATCCGGATGAAGCCATTAGCGTGACCATGGACGATGGCGATGTGGCGAGCCTTTTTGAGCGTCGTAACTGGGTTTCCGCCCCTGTCGTCGACCAACAGAATCACCTTGTCGGCCGTATTACCATCGATGACGTGGTCGATATTATTCGTGAAGATGCCGAGCACTCGATGATGGGCTTGGCCGGTCTCGACGATGACGAAGACACCTTTGCGCCCGCCTTTAAAAGTGCGCGTCGTCGCAGTATCTGGCTGGGGATCAATGTACTTGCAGCACTGACCGCAGCCTCCGTGTCGAACATGTTTGAAGGCACGCTCGATAAAATGGCTGCGATTGCGGTATTGATGACTATCGTCCCCTCGATGGGCGGTGTAGCGGGGAATCAAACCGTTGCCTTGGTCATTCGCGGGTTAGCCGTGGGTCACATTGGTGACTCCAACACACGCTGGCTGCTGGCCAAAGAGGCCACCGTTGGACTTATCAATGGCTTGGTATGGTCGATGATTATTGGCGGCGTCGTGGTGCTATGGAAAGGGAACCTTGAGCTTGGATTGATCATTGCCGGTGCGATGATGATGAATTTATTTATCGCTGGGATTGCCGGAGTCGCCATCCCGACCCTGTTAAAAAAATACAATATTGATCCGGCACTGGCAGGAGGCATGGCACTGACTACCGTCACTGACGTGGTTGGACTCCTTGCCTTTCTTGGCCTCGCTACCTTGTTTATTACCTAATCTGACCGCGATTAAAAAAGGCGAGCCATTGGCTCGCCTTTCTATTGGGCAGTGCAAAACGCTTACCGCTTACTCGTCCAAGAAGCTACGTAATGTCTCTGAACGGCTTGGGTGACGCAGTTTACGCAGCGCTTTCGCTTCAATCTGACGAATACGCTCGCGCGTAACATCAAACTGCTTACCGACTTCTTCCAACGTGTGGTCGGTATTCATATCGATACCAAAGCGCATGCGTAGCACTTTTGCTTCACGCGGTGTCAGACCGGCCAATACGTCATTGGTCGCCATTTTCAGGTTGTTAGACGTTGCTGAGTCCATCGGTAGCTCAAGGGTGGTATCTTCAATGAAATCGCCCAGATGTGAATCTTCATCATCACCGATAGGGGTTTCCATTGAGATTGGCTCTTTCGCAATCTTGAGGACTTTGCGGATTTTATCTTCCGGCATCATCATGCGCTCCGCCAACTCTTCAGGCAGTGGCTCACGCCCCATTTCCTGAAGCATTTGACGCGAGATGCGGTTAAGCTTGTTGATAGTCTCAATCATGTGCACCGGAATACGAATCGTCCGTGCTTGGTCTGCAATCGAGCGAGTAATCGCCTGACGGATCCACCAAGTCGCATAGGTTGAGAACTTATAACCACGGCGGTATTCAAATTTATCCACCGCTTTCATCAAGCCAATGTTACCTTCTTGAATCAAATCCAAGAATTGTAAGCCACGGTTGGTGTATTTCTTAGCAATCGAAATAACCAGACGTAGGTTGGCTTCCACCATCTCTTTCTTCGCACGGCGTGCTTTCGCTTCACCGATAGACATGCGACGGCTAATGTCTTTGATACGCTCAACAGACAGGCCTGTCTCTTCTTCGATGATTTTCAGCTTTTGTACACAGCGACGTAGATCTTCTTCGTAACGCGCCACACGCTCTGCATACGGCTTACCGGATGACAGCGCTTCATCAATCCATGCATCAGATGATTCGTTACCGGCAAACAGCTGCACGAAGGTTTTCTTCGGCATTTTAGCCTGATCGACACACAGACGCATGACCAAGCGTTCTTGGGTACGCACTTTGTCCATGGTCTGGCGCATTTCGTTAACCAGACGATCAAACTGCTTAGGCACCAAGCGGAACTGCTTGAAGGTTTCTGACAGTTCTTCGATAGACGCTTTAGTGCGGTCGTCGTAACGACCATACTGGTTGATTGCCGCTTCCATATTGGAATACGTACGACGGAGCTCGCTAAACTTCTCGCGTGCAAGCTCAGGATCGATACCGACATCTTCTTCGTTGTCGTTATCATCATCGTCGTCATCAGCGTCGTCGTCATCTTCGTCTTCGAGCTCTTTCTCACTCAGCTCAGAGCCGATGTGGGTGGCGGTCGGGGCCATGTCATCTTGGGTTGGATCAATAAACCCAGAGATGATGTCAGTCAGGCGTAGCTCTTCCGCTTCCACCTTATCGAACTGATCAAGCAGTGAGGCAATCGAGGCCGGGTATTCCGCCACCGAGCACTGTACTTGGTTAATGCCGTCTTCGATACGCTTCGCGATATCGATCTCACCCTCACGGGTCAGAAGCTCTACCGTTCCCATTTCACGCATATACATGCGCACAGGGTCGGTGGTACGGCCAATTTCACTTTCCACACTGGACAGCGCTGCCGCTGCGGCTTCTACCGCGTCTTCGTCGGCCACGGTCTCAGACATCATCAATTCATCAGCATCGGGCGCGGCTTCTACCACTTGGATGCCCATGTCATTGATCATCTGAATGATGTCTTCTATCTGGTCGGAATCGACAATGTCTTCCGGGAGGTGGTCGTTAACTTCGGCATAGGTCAGATAGCCTTGTTCCTTGCCTTTTGCGACAAGCAACTTTAGCTGTGACTGCGGATTTTGATCCATAGACGATATCCAACTTCGGGTCTGAGTGAAGAATTTAGTATGCGGAAACGCAAACCGCCAATTTTAACAAATGTCGCCTTTGCTGGCTACTTTCTAAACGGACTGGCTCTGTATCAGTAGCATCAGTTCCCGCTTCTCTTCGACTGATAAGCCGACGGTATTTGACTTCGCTTGCAACTTGGCTATTTGTTGTTCGACACACTGGGCGAGTATTTTATCCAGTGAATCGCAAAAAAGTTCTGACGCATTATCATCGTCAATATAAAGATCCCAGCCGGCTAACCGCGCCAGCAAGGCTTCTTGTTTWGTCCCCCGCCAGTGCTCTAGCAACTGACCGGTAGTGATATTGGGGCGCGCTCGACAGATCTCAAGGATCGGATTGAGTAACGCCAAACCGGGCAAATCAATCGACTCCGCTGATGGCAACGGCGGTACCTCTTGGCCCAAGTACGGGTACTGGACCAGTAATGCAATCACCTCACGCATCGGCGTACGCTTAATCTCTGATTGCCCATGTACTTTAACGGGCTGCCCTTGGCGACGGATCAAGGTCTCTAGCTGATGGTCATCCATGATGCCCAATTTCTGCCCCAGTGTATTACGCAGGTAAAGGCGCAACGTATCCCCGGGCACTTTTTCAATCAAAGGCACTGCCAAGTTCGCCAACTTGGCTTTACCTTCTTGGCTGCTGGTGTCGACTTGCTTAAGCAAGGTGGTGAACATAAAGGTGGAGAGGGTTTGTGCCTCATTCAACCGCTGTTCAAACCCTTCTTTGCCCTCTTGGCGGATCATCGAATCCGGATCTTCACCGTCGGGCAAAAACATAAATTTGAGCTGTCTGCCATCAGTCATGTAGGGCAATGCTTGTTCCATCGCCCGCCATGCCGCTTCTCGGCCGGCTCGATCGCCATCGTAGCAGCAAAGTATAGTACTACTTTGCCGAAACAGGGTTTGCATATGCTCCCCGGTGGTCGATGTCCCCAACGAGGCCACAGCGTAATCGACACCAAATTGTGCCAGTGCCACCACGTCCATATAGCCTTCAACCACGAGGATACGCTCAGGGTGGCGATAACGTTGCATCACTTCATACAAGCCATACAACTCCCGACCTTTATGAAAGATCGGCGTTTCTGGCGAGTTCAGGTATTTCGGGGTGCCATCCCCTAACACCCGTCCACCAAAGCCGATCACACGGCCTCGGCGATCGCGGATAGGAAACATCACGCGACCACGAAAACGGTCATAACTGCGACCATTGTCGTTTTCAATCAACATGCCAGCGGTGATCAGCTGGCGTTGCTCCGCTTGGCTACGACCAAAACGTCGCTTAATGGTGTCCCAATGATCAGGGACATACCCAATACCAAACTGTTTTACCACTTCACCGGATAGACCACGTTGTTTGAGATAATCCACCGCCACTTGTCCGGCTTCCGTTCGCAGCTCGCTGCTGTAGGTCCGTGCAATGGCTTCCATGGTTTCATAAATCTGACGTTTATCATCCGTGGGAATGCTGGGGCGTGCTGTCCCGCCATTCGCTTGTTCACGGGGCACGTCTAAACCGAGTGTGTTCGCTAACTCTTCAATCGCATCGGGAAACTCCAATCGATCAAATTCCATCACAAAGTCGATGGCATTACCGTGCACACCACATCCGAAGCAGTGGTAAAACTGCTTTTCTTGGCTAACGCTAAATGAAGGCGTTTTTTCGTTATGGAACGGACAACAGGCGCTGTAATTCTTGCCCTTTTTCTTGAGCTTGACCCGTGCGTCTATGATCTCAACAATGTCGAGACGTGAGAGCAAGTCGTCAATGAATGCGCGCGGGATTCTGCCTGCCATAACCTGAAATTTATAGGGAGAGAAGCAAACAAGCCGCGCCGTCCATTACGGAAAGCACGGCTTGTTGTAAGGTCTGGAAAAACTTAGCTTAAATTCGCTTTCACGAGTTGGCTAACTTTTCCCATATCAGCTCGGCCTTGGATTTGAGGTTTTAGTACCCCCATCACCTTGCCCATGTCTTGCATGGAAGCTGCGCCAGTTTTTTCAACGGCAGCTTTTACCAATGCATCGACCTCTGCTTCGCTCAGTGGTTGAGGAAGAAATTCTTCAATCACTGCAATTTCCGCAAGTTCTGCATCGGCAAGATCATCACGACCGGCTGACTGGTATTGGGCTACGGAATCACGGCGCTGCTTTACGCTTTTTGTCAGCACCGCAAGAATGTCCTCGTCACTCAATGACTGACGGGTATCCACTTCTTGCTGTTTAATGGCTGACATCAGAAGGCGAATCGTACCAAGACGCGTCTTGTCTTTCGCTTTCATCGCCGCTTTTTGGGCATCTTTTAGACGTTCAAGCAATTCCATAGCACCTACCTAATCTGACTAAATTAGTACAGACGTACGCGACGTTGGTTTTCGCGTGCCAACTTCTTCAGGTGACGTTTTTGAGCAGCGGCTTTAGCGCGTTTGCGAACGGTAGTTGGCTTTTCGAAGTGCTCACGACGGCGAACTTCAGAAAGAATACCTGCTTTTTCACAAGAGCGCTTAAAGCGACGCAATGCTACGTCAAATGGTTCGTTTTCACGTACTTTAACTACTGGCATGTGCCTTTCACCTCAGGGGTTATCAGTTATCGCTGGCGAATTATTGGCCAGCCTTGATTAAAAATGGTGCGAAATTCTAATCCGAATAGGGGGGCATTGTAAAGCACATCTGGCGAATTACTTCCAAGCCATGTAAGATTGCGCGCACCGCCAGCCTGTGCTGGCAACGTCTTCTCGCTTCGGTCTTCACGCTCAGCGTGCTCATTTATCCTAAGCGTTCAATCTATCGGCTTTTTTCCTGAGGTTATGATGCGAATTTTAGGCATAGAGACATCGTGTGACGAAACTGGCGTGGCGATCTACGACGATCAGCGCGGGCTTTTGTCACATAAACTTTACAGTCAGGTAAAGCTTCATGCCGATTATGGCGGGGTTGTCCCTGAGTTAGCCTCTCGCGATCACGTTAAAAAGACCTTGCCGTTAGTCAAAGCAGCGATGGCAGAGGCGCAGCTGACACCAGCGGATATCGATGGCGTGGCCTACACCGCCGGTCCCGGATTGGTCGGTGCCCTGCTGGTCGGTGCCACCATCGGTCGCAGCTTGGCGTACGCTTGGCAAGTGCCGGCGGTAGCGGTGCATCATATGGAAGGCCACTTACTTGCGCCTATGTTAGAAGACACGCCGCCTCCCTTTCCGTTTGTGGCGTTGCTCGTCTCCGGCGGACACACGCTGTTGGTCGAAGTAAAGGGGATTGGCGAATACCGCATTCTTGGTGAGTCGATTGATGACGCAGCCGGTGAAGCGTTTGATAAAACCGCGAAGCTGATGAATCTTGATTATCCCGGTGGCCCATTGCTGTCAAAACTGGCAGAAAACGGCACCCACGGCCGCTTCACCTTCCCGCGTCCGATGACCGATCGTCCTGGTCTCGATTTCAGCTTTTCCGGCTTGAAGACATTTGCCGCGAATACCATTGCAGCCAATGACAATGATCCGCAAACCCGTGCAGATATCGCGTATGCCTTCCAAGACGCGGTGGTGGACACGCTGGCAATCAAATGTAAGCGAGCGTTAGAGCAATGTGGCATGAATCGATTAGTGGTTGCTGGCGGCGTTAGCGCGAACCGTCATTTACGCGACAAACTCGACACCCTCACGCGCAAACTGGGCGGCGACGTTTTCTATCCACGTCCCGAGTTCTGTACCGATAACGGTGCCATGATTGCCTACGCGGGGATGCAGCGACTAAAAAACGGTGAGCATATGGGGCTGGGGGTGAAGGCACAGCCGCGCTGGCCGATTGATACCTTGCCATCGCTGACTCAATGATGCGAAAAAGCAGCCTTGGGCTGCTTTTTTTTACGTCTGTTAACGTCGCCAGCGCCTGAGCACGATGGGTTTTTCCTCGCCATCGAGCAGGCGACGAATATTTTCGTAATGACGAAATAAGATCAGGCAGGAGAGCATCGCCACTGGCATGGTAAATTGCGGTTTAATCCACCAAGTGAAAAGCGGTGCCAAAATAGCAGTGACGATGGCACTTAATGACGAATAGCCSGTGATCACCAACACCACTCCCCAAGTCAGCACTAACAAGCCAGTCAGACTGAGTCCTATCGGGGCCATAGCACCTAGCGCCGTCGCCACACCTTTGCCACCTCGAAAATGGAAGAACACCGGATAGATGTGTCCAAGACAGGCGGCGATGCCAATCAAGCCAAGCAAAAACGGATTAATCCCGATAAGATAACTGAGCCAAACTGGGATCGTCCCTTTAAGCATGTCGCACACTAAGACCAATGCCGCGGCCGTGCGACCCCCGAGGCGATACACATTGGTCGCGCCCGGATTTCCAGACCCTTGTTCGCGAGGATCCGGCAGACCATAGGCCCGGCACACCAGCACCGCACTGGAAACAGAGCCGAGCAAATAGGCAGCGATGATGATGGCAATGGCCAGTGCAGTCATGTGAAATTCCTAGAGTTTGTGCTGCATTCGTTGCTATAGTGCGCCCACGATCTTGATTAGACGCAACATGGATCGGAACGCATCGCGCATCCAAGTGTCAATCGATAAGCTCGATAATACGGGCTTTCTTACCACAGTGGTATCCGACCTGTCACGGAGTGTGAAAAAACATGGATTCCGTCTTTATAGAACAACTCGACGTTGTGACCACCATCGGTGTCTACGATTGGGAACAAACCATCCAACAAAAGTTGGTACTCGATATCGAAATGGCGCACGACAATCGTCCCGCCGCCCAAAGTGATGATGTCAGTTTAGCGCTGGATTATGCCAGTGTCAGTGAGGCTGTGATTGCACATGTTCAAGCCAGCCGCTGTGCGCTCATCGAGCGGGTCGCCGAAGAGGTCGCCGCGCTAATCCAGTCACAATTTGGCGTCAGCTGGGTAAAGGTGCGTGTGGCCAAACCTGGTGCCGTCGCCCAAGCGCGTAATGTTGGCGTAGTAATAGAGCGAGGCACACGGTGACAAAAGCATTAGTCAGTATTGGCTCAAACATCGATCGCGACCTGCATATCCAAGCTGCAGTTGAAGCGTTACGTGCCTTAGACCCGCACTGCCGTTTTTCGCGCATTTTTGAGGCAGAACCCGTCGGCTTTGAAGGGCCGAATTTCTATAACCTTATTGCTGAGCTCGACACCACACTCGATCTGCAAACCTTTTGGCAAACCATACGCGATATCGAAAGTCGATATGGGCGACAGCGCGACGACGTTAAGTATCGCGATCGTACCTTGGACATCGACTTATTGACCTTTGGCGATCAGTGCCAGTCCAGCGGACCTGCCTTACCACGCAACGATATTTATAAATTTGCATTCACCCTTTGGCCACTCGCTGAACTGTGTCCCGATCAAGCAATCCCCGGGGATGGACGAACATTTGCGCAGCTTTGGCAGCAATTTGACCAAGCCCAGCCACTGTGGCCTATCGAGACCCCTGCGTATTTGAAGGAATAATCATTACCATGAGCATGTTTGAAGCCTTTTTTCTTGCCCTTATTCAAGGCTTGACTGAGTTTTTGCCCATTTCTAGCTCCGCCCACCTCATTTTGCCATCGCAGATTTTTGGCTGGGCCGACCAAGGCTTAGCCTTCGATGTGGCCGTTCATGTCGGTACACTTGCCGCGGTGATTGGCTATTTCCGCCGTGAAGTTGTGTCACTGTTAGGTGCCTTTTTCGCGTCGTTCACAGGTAAACACAGCCGGGATAGTCAATTGGCTTGGATGATCGTATTGGCGACCATTCCCGCCTGCGTGGCAGGCCTGTTTCTTAAAGATTTGATTGAGCTTTACCTGCGTTCAGCGTGGGTGATTGCCGCTACCACCTTGCTATTTGGTGCACTGCTTTGGTGGGCCGACCGCCATGCGCGTCAACAATGCGATGAGTATCAAACCACCCGATCGCGTGCGCTGTTTATCGGGATCGCTCAAGCACTTGCTTTGATCCCAGGCACCTCACGTTCGGGCGCCACCATTACTGCTGCGCTGATGCTAGGCTACACCCGAGAAGCCGCCGCGCGTTTCTCATTTTTGATGTCGATTCCAATCATCACCCTCGCCGGATCGTATCTGGGCTTACAGCTAGCCACCAGCCCAGTGCCGGTTGAGTTTGCCCCCATTGGGGTTGGCGTTTTGGTCTCTTTTGTCAGCGCCTATGCGTGTATTCATGCGTTTTTAAAGCTGGTCACCCGAGTGGGTATGTTACCGTTCGTGATTTACCGCCTGATTTTGGGTGTGGGCCTCATTGCGCTATTGATGAGCCAATAAGCTTCGCTAATCCAATGCCATCCGAGGGCAGACCACATTGGCTGCCTTCAGGTGGTACATCTCCACCTCAGGATGGCTAAAAAAGCCCACTTCCCACGGGTTTTTTGCCACAAAACGCTCTCGTATCTCATCAAACATCATCGACGGTTTAGGCACGGTATAAACCTCGCCGCGAATAATGCTGTAGTTCCATTCAATCGCCTGTTCAAAGGTAAAAGTTGCACGGCTATCAATCGCAAAGTAACAGCGGTTGTCGCGTTTTAGCAGCAAGGATTTGAAAGTACTGGGAAAGGTGATAAAGAAAATGTCATCCTCGACCGACGATAAAAACGCCATCACCGTCGTATGTGGCTGACTCGGCGCATAGGTCAAAAGCACACCGATTTTATTATCATACTCACTGTCATCCATCGCCGGGACTTGCGATAAAGGTGTGGTGGGTAACGCCACGGTTCGACGCGTATCTAACGGATAAGCATAATCAGGGGCTTGATAAGACTTCACCACGCCCATCCCATAGGCCACCTGATATTCGAGCGCATCAATCATGACCTCAAAGGCGGATGTGGCAATCACCTTGCCCTTAAACGACAAACGATACACCTTAAGGTCGGCGTCATAATCACTCACCCCGGTGCGGTTATCGAGATGTAACGTGACCCATTGACCGTCTTTCAATTGATGCCCTTTGGGAAAGATCGTGCGCAATCGCGTATCACTGAGCGGCTCCACACCGCAAATCGACACCGCCATACTGCCCATCTTCTCTGGGGTGGAATACGTGCCTAGCACGCCCAATACACGCGCTCCAATCAGATCACGCAACGGCCTTGTGTTCATGCCTCGCTCCCTCGCTGCTCGACTAACAGCTATTAGCATGGCAGTAAACTAAAAAGGGCGCCAATCGGCGCCCTTAGGGAAGAAGTGATGGCTATTATTCGCCAGCCACTTTCATTGCATCAATAATGATTGAGCCGGTTTGAATTTGGCTGCGCGTCTCAATATCTGTGCCGATAGCAACAATATTGGCGAACATCTGGTTTAAATTCCCCGCGATGGTAATGCCGCTGACTGGATATTGGATTTCACCGTTTTCCACCCAAAAACCCGCAGCGCCGCGCGAGTAATCACCAGTGACAGGATTCACCCCCTGCCCCATTAACTCAGTCACCAATAGACCGGTGCCCAAGGTTTTCAGCATGGCATCAGCATCTTGGCCGGTGTGGCTGACATACCAGTTATGGATACCGCCAGCGTGGCCAGTGGGCTCCATATCGAGCTTACGAGCCGCGTAGCTGGTCGCTAGATAGGTTTTTAATACCCCTTGCTCCACAATGCGTCTGTCTTGGGTCTTAACCCCTTCGCTATCAAACGGCGAGCTGGCCGACCCTTTAAGTACGTGAGGTAACTCATTGATCGTGAGCCAGTTAGGGAAGATTTTTTCATCCTTTTTATCCAGTAAAAAGGATGATTTGCGATATAACGCAGAGCCACTGATCGCCATCACCAGATGACCAAACAGGCCGGTCGCCACACTGGCATCAAACATCACGGGGACTTCACACGTCGCCAGACTACGTGGGTCTAAACGCGCTACCGCGTGTTTTGCCGCTTCGATGCCTACTGAGGTTGGGGTCCATAAATCGGCTTTATCGCGCGCAACCGTGTAGCTCATATCGCGCTCCATACCATTGGCACTTTCCGCGATCACCGAGCAGCTTAGCGCCTGACGGCTGGAGGCATAACTGCCTAGCATGCCGTGGCTATTGCCATACACACGGACTCCATAATGGCTGTCGTAACTGGCGCCATCACTGAATTTGATCCGCGAGTCATAACCTAACGCGGCTTGTTCCGCCTCAATGGCTAATGCGGCTGCAGCATCGGGCTCTGGCTCGTCAGGGTAAAACAGATCAAGATCGGGATACTCAAAGGCCATTAAGTGTTTTGGTGCTGGGCCACCAAAGGAATCCGGTGAGGTATAGCTGGCAATTTCCAACGCGGCTTCGACCGTTTTGGCAATCGCACGCTCGGACAGATCTGTCGTGGATGCGCTACCTTTGCGCTGATCGCAGTAGACAGTCACTCCCAAGGCACCATCGCGATTAAACTCTACGTTCTCCACTTCACCCATGCGTGACGTGACGCTGATCCCTGTGCTTTTGGTGATCGCTACCTCTGCGGCATCACTGCGTTGCGCGGCCATGTCCAACGCACGGCTGACGGCTTGGCGTAGGTGTTGCTCTTGCTCCGCGACCTGCTGTTTTACACTCATAGTTGACCTTTCTGATTAAAATTCGAATTTAGAATACGGGGCCACGCGAGCCGGTGACAAAAAAGCCCGCGTTTGTGCGCGTTTCTTGTTAACATAAGTGTCATTGCACATTCTCATTGAGGTTGAACATGGGCCGTAAAAATAAACCTGCTCCTTGGGAGGAAGAGGAAGAAATCATCTGGGTGAGTAAATCCGAGATGAAGCGCGATATGCTCGCCCTGCAAGAGCTTGGCGAAGAGCTGGTTAAGCTCAAGCCTGCCGTGTTGGAAAAGTTTCCACTCGACGACGACTTATACGCCGCCATTGTTGACGCACAACGCTTAAAAAACGAAGCACGTCGTCGCCAATTGCAATATGTCGGCAAGCTCATGCGCTCTCGCGACCCTGAGCCGATTCAAGCGGCGCTGGATAAGCTACAAAACAAGCACGCGCAACAAAGTGCTGAGCTGCATAAGCTCGAAAAGCTGCGCGACCGTGTTGTCGATGAAGGCGACGACGCTATCAACGATGTGATGCTGCAGTATCCAGAGGCCGACCGCCAACGCTTGCGCCAACTTGCCCGTCAGGCTAAAAAAGAGCGACAACAAAACAAGCCGCCCAAGGCGTATCGCGAGATCTTCCAATACATTAAAGGCTTTTACGACCAAAGCCTGTAAAACCTCACGCCAGTGTTCTCCACTGGCGTGTTTGTTTATGACTCCGTGCCACCCACTGTCATGKCATYAAGTTTCAGCGTTGGCTGACCCACGCCAACCGGCACACTTTGCCCTGCCTTACCGCAGACGCCGACGCCTCGGTCAATCGCGAGATCATTACCCACCATCGACACTTGTTGCATCGCCTCAATACCACTGCCAATCAAGGTGGCCCCTTTCACAGGCGTGGTAACTTTGCCGTTCTCAATTAAATAGGCTTCAGAGGTCGAGAATACAAATTTACCCGAGGTAATATCCACTTGTCCGCCACCAAAGTTAGGGGCATACAAACCGTGCTCAACACTGGCAATAATATCACTCGGCGTACTGTCGCCACCCAGCATGTAGGTATTGGTCATGCGCGGCATGGGTAAATGCGCATAAGATTCGCGACGGCCGTTTCCGGTCGGTGCCACTCCCATCAAGCTCGCGTTGTGCTTATCTTGCATATAGCCTTTAAGCACCCCGTTTTCGATCAGGACGTTATATTGGCCCGGCACCCCTTCATCATCGATATTGAGCGAGCCGCGACGATCCGCCATCGTGCCATCATCAACAATGGTGCAAAGCGGTGAAGTCACTTGCTCACCGAGGCTACCAGTAAAGACAGACGACTCTTTACGGTTGAAATCGCCTTCCAAACCATGCCCGACCGCTTCATGCAATAGCACGCCCGGCCAACCCGCGCCTAACACCACAGGCATGGTGCCAGCAGGAGCGCCTTCTGCACGCAAGTTCACCAGCGCTAAACGAATCGCTTCATCAGCAAACTGTAGCGCCGTGCTTTTTCCGTCTTGCTCTTGCAAGAATACCTCGTAACCATAACGGCCACCGCCACCGGCACTTCCCCGCTCACGGCGCCCATCCTGCTCAACGAGCACAGACACAGATAAACGGACTAGAGGGCGAATATCCGCGGCATAGGTCCCATCCGTGGCGGCAATCAATACTTGCTCGTACAAGCCATTAATACTGGCACTGACTTCTTTCACTCGCGGCTCTTTGGCACGAATGTAGCTGTCGATTTCTTTCAGCAATGCGATTTTTTGCTCGCGGGTTAGGCTACCGAGCGGATCAAGCGGGCCATAGTATTGACCGCCTCGAACCGTGCGAAAGGCACTGACTTGACCCTGCCCACCTTTGGGCGCAATCCCGCGTGCGGCAGTCGCACTTTGCATCAAGGCATCAGCGTTAAGTTGGTCCGAGTAGGCAAACCCGGTTTTCTCACCCGTGATAGCGCGTACACCTACGCCTCGATCGATATTGAACGAGCCGTCTTTGATGATGCTATCTTCCAAGACGAGCGACTCGTGCCACGTTGATTGGAAAAAAACGTCGCCGTAGTCAATTTGACGACCACTCAGGTGAGCCAGTGTCTCTTGGAGATGCGACTCACTGATCCCCGCAGGGCGCAATAAGGTTTCTTCGACCTGTTCCAGACTCATTCGCTTACTCTTGGTTGTGGCTATTTATGCTAGCCAAAGATAAAAAGATGATGCGCCGAGGGTGCGCTATTTCAATTGGGTTTGCAACCGAGCGTGGTCGAGCACCGGCATTTTACGGCGAATGGATTCACCGATGCTCAAGTCAAGCTCCGCCCACGTCACACCGGGGTCGTCCCCCAGTGACGCCACTACTTGCCCCCAAGGGTCGATAATCATCGAATGCCCCCACGTTTGACGGCCTTTACTGTGTTCACCACATTGCCCGGCAGCAATCACCCAGCATTGGGTTTCAATCGCACGGGCGCGCAGCAACGCCTCCCAATGTGCCTGTCCCGTGACGCGCGTAAACGCCGCCGGCACGGTTAAAATATCAGCGCCTTGCGCGCGTAACGCATGATAGAGCGGCGCAAAACGCACGTCATAGCAGATGCTTAACCCCAAGCAACCAAATGGCGTATCCACGGTGGCAAGTTGATCGCCGGCTTGAAAGTAGTCCGACTCACGATAACGTCCGTGCGCATCCGCCACTTCCACATCAAACATATGCAGCTTATCGTAGCTACCTCGCAAGTGTCCGGCATTATCGAACACTAAGCTTGTGCTAGTCAGACGGCCGTTGTCGTTTTGGATTGGAAAGGCGCCCACCACCAGCCAGATGTCGAACTGGTGCGCCATTTCTGCCAGTTGGCGCTGAATACGGCCATGTCCTAACGGCTCGGCGTGCCGTTGGTAATCTTGTTTATCACCAAATACCAAGGCATTTTCTGGCGTCAGCGCCAGTTTGACCCCGTGTTGATGTAACCGCTGCAAACTGGTTTGTAGTACGTCCATGTTCTGCACCGGATCGGCGCCCGAATTCATCTGGATGATGCCGACTTTCATCATGCTCACTCCTTGGCTTGTTCTGCCTGTTGGCGCAATCGTTCCGTGGCATCGGCGGGCAAGGTTAGCGCCTCTTGATTACGGGAAATTTCCCGAATGTCAGGCGTACCAATCGGCCCAGTAACTTGATAGCGAACCTGTGTAAATACATCCACAACCGGCGAAATCGCCGTGGTGACGGCCAATACATAGAGCGCCGTTTGTGGCGTAACAGCAAACGCGCTGAGCACAGGGATCCCAGAGGTAATATCTGGCGTAAAGCGCACATCCGCGTTGACTTGATTGCTGACCAAGTTAGCGATACCTCTGATAACCATATCACCTGCTAATCCATCCATGCGGATATTATCGGTCACGACCACGCCATTTGTGATCACCGCACGGCCGGTAATGTCATCAAACGCTAGCCCATCTTCGAATACGCCAGAAAAGTCGAGTTGGATTTTGCGCAAAATAGAATCCAAGCTAAATAAGCCCAGTAATTTACCCGCGCCTCCGACGCCACTGATGTAACCATCTTGGATATCGGCACGGACTTCACCATTTAAACTCGCGATATCCACTTGCCACGGCAGTCCGCCATAAGAGATATCCGCTTGCGAGGTAAAACGCGCATCTTGGATCCCACCGCTGACCCCAAAGCGCCCCATTAAATCCGACGTGCTATCGCCATTTAACTGTATGGAGAGCGCCGTTTGATTGCGCTGATCCTCATCGATTAACCAACTGCCGCTTACTGCCGCTTGGTTTTGACCGCTCTCGATGGTCAATGAGGTTAAGTCTATGCGTTCTTCTTGCTTGTCGAGTGATGCAGAAACTCGCCCAAGTCGATAGCCTTGTAGCCATAAGTCTTTGATCAATATATCGGTGGATGGCACCGCCGCCAATAGCGCCTTATCGGCGGCAGAGGCTCGGCTGTCCACCGGTGCGAACAGGGGCGCATTAGGATCGTTTTCGGTGGTATCGGCGATCATATTGATATGCCAATGATCGACATCGATCGCTAAGCGTCCTCCCGTCGGCCACTGGGCGCGGCCGCTAAGCTCATTGCTACCGAGTAAGGCGTCCCATCCTTGTGGCTTTTTGCGCACAGCAAGAGACACTTGATTAAACCTCAACTTGTCGGCGTCTAAGCGAGCGATGCGTGCGTTCACTTTAGTCGGCACCGGTAAGGTCGGRAAATCACTTTGCCCTTGTGGCCATTGCGGCGTCACGTCACGCCATAGGTCGCGCCACGGCATTACATCTAGCTGTGCCAAGTCAATATCCAACTGATGCCCTTGCGCCGCCAAGAGTGAGGTAGGCTGTTCGCCCACATTCCATTGGCTTGCGGTGATCACTGGACGCTCGCCTTGGGTATTAATACGCGCTTGATAGCTGACTGCCGGTAACTGAATTCGCCCTTGTAGTCCTTCGCTGTTGCCCGTTGCTGCCAGCGAGGCACTGCCGGTTGACCAACGCGGTTTAGCCAGTGGCGCGGGCAATGTTGACTGCAAGGGGGTGGTATCGATATCAACCCCCAGTTGGTAGTCAAAACCGATGTCGTGTAATGTCAGGCCCAATGTTGCCTGCCAGCGTGCCCCACCGGCGAGATAATCCTCGAGCGGTAGCGACAATCTAGCCAGCAAAGGGGCGACGTCCCAGTCCGCGTCGAGGTTAAGATCCAACTGATAACCTGCCGCGTCGGTTTGTCCGTCAAAATTCACCGACATCGGTTGACCCAACCAYTGTGCAGTGAGGCCACGAGTACTAATCGTGTCATCGTCAAAGTGCAGTCTGCCCGCGACATTATCCAGTTGCATGGACGGTGCTTGAATAAGCACTTGGTTCCCTGCAAAGCGCACTTCGCCTGTGGCATGTAGCTGACTGCCATCAAGTGGAATATTGAGCGCTAAATTGGCATCCACCAATCCCTCAACTTGGACGTGCGTCAACGCCGCCCCCAAGGAGTCAACGAGTGGTGTCGCCAACATATAACGACGGACCGCATCCCCAGTGGCCGATAAATCCGCCTCTAAGGTTAATGCACTATCAGCAGCCTCCATATCGTCGATATCCGCACGAACCTGACGGCTGATCGCATCGCCAAGGCGTACATGATCGCCCTGAATGGTTAACCGTGCGTTTTCAAACAAGAGCTCAGCATCCAATTCGGTCAGAGTTGGCCAAGCGGTATTAAAACTGAACGCGCCTTGACGCAACGGCACTCGCGCTTGGAATACGCCGTCATGTTGACGGTAAGGAAACGTATTTAAGGCGCCAAACCATAAAATATCACTGCCCTGTGCCTGCCCGCCCTGAATCGCACGAGAGAGATAATCAGTGAGGGAGTCTGGCATCGCGCGGGTAGGTAAATAGCGCCACGTCTGGCCTGCATCGCGCACATCGGCGTTCGCATAGAGCGCCAAAAACGGCGAACCTTGCGAAGGAATGTCTAAGCGAAACGCCCCGCGCGCATCCAAGTCAGCGGCTTTTATGGCAATCGCATCACTCCAAACCGTCAAAGTATCGCCACGCTCCGCCCATTGCACCGTCACCTCACCATGCTCAAGCGGTAATGGCGCTTGGAAAAAATCACCATAAGGGAGTGATTGTTGCCCCAATGCTAAGGTCGCCTCGCCTTGATGTCCCTCACCGGACACGGTGACATTTAACCCCTCAAAGGCCGGAAAATACCCCCACTGGTTGGCGCGAATGTCAGAGAAAGAGGCTTGATAGCGCAGCGGCCCATCGGAGGCCTGACTCATTGCCAGCGTGTCCACCGTACCGGCTGGTGAAAGAGCTTCTATCAGTTGATGTTGACGGTCAGATTGGCTCAACAATCCAACTAACGGACGTAATGCCGCGATATCAATGTGACGAGCATTAAGCTGCCAGTTAGACTCGTTTCCTTGCCAAGACAACTGATTCAGCGCCGGCAGCGTGGTATCCCCTTGCTGAACCCAAACCCCATCGCTATCCACGCGCCATTGCTGGTCCTCTCTTGCCTGCAGTTGCACGCGGCTGTCTTTGAGTGCCCATTGCTGCGAGGCCCCCTGCTGATCGCGCCACGTCAAAGCAAAGGTATCGACACCCAGCAAAGCATTTGCCACTTGGCCTTTCTCAACCCGCAGCCATGCATTGGCATCTAAGCGCGCATTATCAATCGTCACTGACGGCGTAAAGCGCTTCATCAGCCACGGTGCCAAATCCATGTTTTCGCTAGCTAGATAAAAATCACCACTAAGCGAGTCCACCCCGTCGGTCTCAGTAAAGGCCGCATTGACGCGGATTTTTTCCAGCTCTGTCCCCGCAATCCCAATGGTGCCCTGCGCATGATGCTGACCATTTTGATTACGCCACAACAAATTATCGATATTCAGCGTCTGCGCCGCCAATGACGGTGTGACAAGAACCAGACGGGCATTAGTGACAGAGAACTGGCCAAGGCGGGCTAAAAACAAATCTTCAAGGCGCTCACGCACCCCGGTGCTGTCTTTTTTATCGGGAAGTTGACCGCTGTTAAAGGTCAGTCCATCGAGGGTAACATGGGAAAACACCGGTTGACGGCGAGATAAGCTCGCAAAGACATCCAGTTGTAGATCAATGTGGTTTGCGGTCAGTAATGGCGGACTGTTATCACTGGTGGTCAAGGCGACATGATTGAGTTGCAATGACGGCGTAAGATTGCGCCATTGGCCTGCAATGGTCCCAAGACGCGCGCTAAAGCCCGTTTGCTCGCTGACCCATTGTCGTAGCGGCTCACGCACCATATCCACGTTAGGTAATAAAAAGCGCAAACCGCCAATAAAGACGGCGGTTAACAGAATAAGACTCACGACGCCGGCTATCAGCCAGCGTCCAATTTTCGCGGCCCAGGTCATGGATTACATCATTACTACGTCAAACTGCTCTTGGGTATACAAAGGCTCGGATTTCACCTTTACTTGCTTACCAATAAAGACTTCGAGCTCTGCAACTAAGTGGGAGTCCTCTTCCACCAAAGCTTCCACCACTGCCGGCGAGGCATATACCACAAATTTATCGGCATCATAGGCACGGTTCACTCGAGTGATTTCTCTGAGCACTTCATAGCAGACGGTTTCTACCGTTTTCACCGAGCCTCGGCCTTCACACGTTGGACACTCACCACACAGCACATGTTCAATACTTTCGCGCGTACGTTTGCGGGTCATTTCCACTAAGCCGAGTTGGGTAAAGCCATTAATGTTGGTTTTTACCCGATCATGGCTTAACGCTTGTTCCAGCGAGTGCAACACGCGGCGGCGGTGTTCGTCGGTACTCATATCGATAAAATCGATGATGATAATACCGCCCAAATTGCGCAGGCGTAGCTGGCGAGCAATGGCTCGTGTCGCTTCGACATTAGTATTAAAGATAGTCTCATCAAGGTTACGGCGCCCCACAAAGGCCCCGGTATTGATATCAATGGTGGTCATGGCCTCGGTTTGATCAATGATCAAATAGCCCCCCGACTTCAACTCCACCTTACGTTCCAGCGAGCGCTGGATTTCGTTTTCGGTGTCGTACATATCAAAAATCGGTTGCTGACCATCGTAGTAAGCAAGCTTGCCGGCAAGTTCGGGGACAAATTCTGAGGTGAATTCTTCCAACGTATCATATGCTTGGCGAGAATCGACCCGAATCAAATCCAGCTCGGTGCCAACAAAATCACGCACAATGCGCTGCGCTAATGCCAACTCGCCATAGAGCATGGATTTCGATTTATACCGTGCGCGCCGCTCTAAGACCTTCTTCCACAACCGTTTTAGAAACGCTGCATCTTGCGCCATTTCTTTATCCGTCGCGCCTTCTGCCGCGGTGCGGATAATAAAGCCGCCCAGCTCATCGCAATAGTCACTGACAATACGTTTTAAGCGACTGCGCTCCTCTTCACTTTCGATGCGCTGTGACACGCCAACATGCGACGCGCCCGGCATAAAGACCAGATACCGCGACGGCAAAGTAATGTCAGTGGTCAGGCGAGCGCCTTTGGTGCCCAAGGGGTCTTTGACCACCTGCACCACAATGTCTTGTCCTTGGCGTACCAATTCAGAAATATCGCGCACTTGAAATTGCTGTTTTTCATTTTCAGAGACACACTCAGTGTGCGGCACGATATCCGAGGCGTGCAAAAAAGCCGCTTTATCTAAGCCAATATCGACAAAGGCTGCCTGCATCCCAGGCAAGACACGACTCACTTTCCCTTTGTAGATATTGCCTACGATGCCGCGCTTCGCTTCTCGCTCAATATGGATTTCTTGAAGGTTGCCACCTTCTATCATCGCCACCCGCGTTTCGCTAGGTGTGACATTGATTAACAGTTCCGCACTCATGGTTTCCCCGACATCTCAAAAAGGGGCCTGACGGTTGTTCAGGCCATAAATTGCTTGAGCAGCTGCTCGGTTTCATACAATGGCAAACCAACGACCGCGTGATAACTGCCGTCGATACGGGTAACAAACTTGCCGCCAAGGCCTTGAATGGCGTAGCCGCCCGCTTTATCTATAGGTTCTTTCGATTGCCAGTACGCGCGAATATCGTCATCGGTCAACTCACGAAACCACACCCGTGTTGTTACCACAGTGGTCACTTGCTTCATCGCATTGGCAACGGTCACCGCCGTCATCACTTGATGCTCACGGCCAGATAGCTGTTTGAGCATACGCGCCCCATCCGCTTCATCGCGCGGTTTTTCCAATACCTGCTCGCCATCGACGACGATCGTATCGGCGCCTAATACAGGTAAATGACCACCGGTTTTTGCGACTCCCGCACGGGCTTTGTCTTGTGATAAACGAGACACATAAGCATAAGGCGATTCACCGGCTYTCTGCTGTTCTTCAACATCCACCACTACCCGCGAAAAGCTGATGCCCATATCGGTCAACAACGCTTGGCGTCGCGGTGAGCCTGACGCCAGATATAAATCAATGCTCATGAAATCCCTCTAACGAATTGCAAAACGACGACGCACCCGGCGGAGCAGTAAGAAAAGCCAAGGCCACAGTATAAAGTTAAGCACACCTGCCCAGAGCTGCTCTGGATTAAACTGTACRTCAGAGACGAGGTACTCCGCCYAGAACTCGATCAACTTTCCCGCGAGGGTTAACAGCGACAGTAGCAATGCTTGTTGCCAGTAAGACATGTTGCGCAAAAGTTGAAAGTTGAGCGCGACAAGATAGACCAAGATCGCCATCATTAAACCGCGCACCCCTAATGTTGACCCTAACATCAGGTCCCACAGCAAGCCCAGCACGAGTGCCGTGCCGACATTGACCCGGTGCGGCAAAGCCAACACCCAGTAGAAGGTCACCAGCAACACCCACGAAGGTCGAAAAGGTGCGAGTTCGCCAGGCCAAGGCGCAGCTTGTAAGATAAGCGCAGCAATAAAAGTCAGCCAAATCACCAGATGGCCGCGAAATATTGAATTTGCCACTATTGCGACTCTCCTTTTTCGTTAGATGCCACGGCATCCTCGGGTTGAGAGCCTGCTTGTTCGCTGTCTTGCTCGGGATCCGCTTGCTCAGGCGTCGGCCACACCAACAGCAAATACCGTAGGCGATCAAATTTCACCGCCGGCGTTGCCTTGACCTGAGCAAATGGCCGTTTGTTATCAAACGAAAACTCCGTCACCGTGCCCACCGGATAACCTTCCGGAAAAACGCCGCCCAACCCCGACGTGACCAGCTTGTCACCGACCTTAATATCGGTACTGCTCGGAATGTTGTCCAAGCCGATGTACGCTGTCGAACCCCGTCCGGAGGCAATCACTCGAATGTCATTGCGCATTACCTGAACAGGAATTGCGTGGGTAGGATCGGTTAATAACAGCACCCGACTGTTGTGCGCGCCCACATAGGCAATTTGCCCCACCACACCGTGCTCATTGATCACCGGTTGGCCTTCGTAAACACCATTGGTGCGCCCTTTATCCAGCATCACTTGATGTTTATAGGGATCGGAGTCGACCGCCATGACCTCAGCGACCATTTTTCGCTCATCGCGAACAAACGGCGAGCCGAGTAACTCCCGTAAGCGTTGGTTTTCGCGCTCTGTTTGCGCTAACAACAACTGATCACTTTCAAGGCGCAATACTTGCGTACGCAGCGCCTCATTTTCGGCTACTAGGCGTCGGTGAGATTGAAACTGCGTCACCAACGCATCTAGCGTGTCCCTTGGAACGTTCGACGCATATTGCAGCGGTGCAACCAGTGTATTGAGGAAATAGCGAACGCCAGCAAAGGCGTCAAGACGACTATCAGCCAGCATAAGGCTGACTGATAGTAAGAGAGCGAAAAACAGGCGTAGTTGCAGAGACGGACCTCTGCCAAACATAGGTTTCATGATGAAAACAACCTGTTTGCTGGCACGATCACCTTAGTCTTCGCTAAAGAGGTCGCCGCCGTGCATGTCAATCATTTCAAGCGCTTTACCGCCACCGCGTGCCACGCAGGTCAATGGATCTTCTGCCACCACTACAGGGATGCCAGTTTCTTCCGTCAGCAAACGGTCCAAATCACGCAGCAGCGCACCACCGCCTGTGATCACCATACCGCGCTCAGAGATGTCAGAGGCCAGCTCAGGTGGACATTGTTCTAGCGCGACCATCACGGCTGAAACAATTCCGGTCAGCGGCTCTTGCAGCGCTTCAAGAATTTCATTCGAGTTCAGAGTAAAGCTACGCGGCACCCCTTCAGCGAGGTTACGACCACGCACTTCAATCTCACGCACTTCATCGCCCGGATACGCCGAGCCAATTTCGTGCTTGATGCGCTCTGCCGTCGCTTCACCAATCAAGCTACCGTAGTTACGGCGCACGTAGTTGATGATGGATTCGTCAAAGCGGTCACCACCGATACGTACTGATGAAGAGTACACCACACCATTTAGCGAGATCACAGCCACTTCAGTGGTACCACCGCCGATATCGATCACCATCGAACCTGTGGCTTCTGAGACCGGCAGACCTGCACCGATCGCCGCTGCCATTGGCTCGTCAATCAAATACACTTCACGAGCGCCCGCACCGAGTGCTGACTCACGAATCGCACGGCGTTCAACTTGGGTCGAACCACAAGGGACAGCGACCAGCACACGCGGGCTTGGGCGCATATAACTGTGATCGTGTACCGATTTGATAAAGTGCTGCAGCATTTTCTCAGTCACGTAAAAGTCGGCAATCACACCATCTTTCATCGGGCGAATGGCCGCAATGTTTCCAGGCGTACGACCCAGCATTTGTTTGGCGTCGTGACCCACAGCAGCCACACTTTTTGGCGAGCCCGCTCTGTCTTGGCGAATGGCAACGACAGAAGGCTCATCAAGAACAATGCCTTGTCCTTTTACGTAAATCAGCGTATTGGCGGTTCCCAAGTCAATCGATAGATCGTTGGAAAACATCCCGCGAAGTTTCTTAAACATGATGGTCGGTTAATCCTGCAAGCTGTGAAATCAGACAAATTGAGCTAAATGTATCAACGCGCACGGTAAGCGGCAAGATACGGCGCTGTAAACCTGAATGAGATCTGAGTTTTTTTTCATTGCGCTGTCATTTTGATGATTTTTTCATCGAAAAACATGCCAGCTTCCTATTTTGTCCACTTTGCTATTGCGACATCGGTGCCTCTTGGCAAGAGGGACCGATGACTAATTCGGTCTTCGCATGCTGTGTCGGCGTTGCTTCATAGTAACTGAGGTAACACGACGGTGCGGGATTATCATGATACACCCACACATAATCGACACCGGCTTGGCTGTCATGCGGCTTTGGCAGCCAGCGCTCTTCTTCTTTGAGCACACCAATCAATTGCGGTAAGTCACTGGCTACTGGATACCCAAATTGCACGTCAATGGTGGCGCCTTCGACCGTTAAAGTCCCGCGAGGCTGATCCGCGATATTCGAGGCTTGCGCTTGTTCATAGGTCTGCACCATCACATTATCAATGGCACTTTTTAGCCCTTTTAACGCCGTCACGTTCGCATCCGCCTCATAATCGTAGAATTTGGGCACCGCAACAACCACAAGCAAACCTAAGGTACACAACAGAAGAATAAATTCGAGCCATGTTCGCCCTGCCTGTTGCTGCTTGCGATTCACTTGATTCTCCTCTGTTGTCATCGTTTCCCCCAGCGGCGGCGTTTCTTTTGCGCAGGATGAGGTGACATTTCCGCACCAAGTAAGCGCCCTTGTCCCCCCACGACGCCCAGCTCTTTGACCACCTGCCACTCTAGGTCCGTTTCCACACCTACTGCCAAGACGTCGGTGGTAGTGGCTTCACACGCCCCCAGCATACTGCGTAAGTACAATTGGTTTTCAGGGCGCTGATGAATATTACGCACTAAGCTACGATGTAACTTAATATACGCTGGCTGAATATCTTTTACATAGTGAGTACTCACTACTGTTCGACCAGCTTGGTCGACCACGAGTCGGCACCCTAACGCGGCTATCATTCTCAAACAAGGGCGCGCCGCGTCAAATTGCGCCACTAAGGCACCTTCAGACACTTCCACCAACAAACGATTGAGGATACTTCGGGGTGTTTGCAATAWCGCATCACGCAACCAAATCACAAATTCGCGTTGGCAAAGTGAGTGAACACTTACATTTATAGCATAATTGTCGATATGATCAGCGGTTTTTAACCACCACAGCGCACGGCTCACCGTCGCTTTATCAAACACCACATCCATACCGACCAACTCTACCCCGGGCCAGAAGCGAGAGGCTTTTAACACCTTGCCATTTTCGTCTTTGATCCGGCCTAAAAGTTCATAGTGAAGACGGGTTTTGCCATCCCGCGCATAGACAGGTTGGCGATACAGCATCGGTCCTTCCCCCGCCATCACCGATTCCAACAGCGTACGCCAGCGCACACTGCCGCGTTTGTCTAAGCGGCGAATGTCTTTGTCAAATTGCGACCAGCCACTATGCCCTTCCAGTTGGGCCGCTCGCAGCGCACGCTCGGCTTCATCCATCAAACGACCTCGACGCTCTCCCGCCCCAAATGAGGTCATGCCCATATGGAACCAGTTGTCGGCATCCAGTGTGTCCGGCGGGCTCAGTTTGTTGAGGGCGTTGGTAAGTTGAGACAAAAAGGGATGGACTTCTTCCCCTGCTTGATTAACCAACAGAATGGCGAAATCCGAGGCAAAATAGCGAGCCAATACGGCATCAGGAAAGCGCTGGATCGCATTCGATAACACACTGCCCATGCCTTGAATCAGCGCATCAGCGCCTTCTTGCCCCTGCTGTTCAAGCAAGTCTTCCCAATCGGCGACACGCACTAAAATCAAGCTACCTTGGCTCGCATCATCGCTGGCTAACGTGTGCAAGCGGTTATCAAACATGACTCGGTTCGCCGCTCCAGTAAGCTGATCAAGGAAGGTATTAGTGCGAATAAAGGTATCAAAGCGACTTCGCTCTTGGCGGGCTTCTTTCAATTCCTCGATTAATTGCGTCAATGCGGCACTGGCAGGGATCGGCCACTCGTGAGCATCGCCATGTTGCGCTTCATCAAGCCTGCCAGCTAAGATTAAGCGCCCTCGCTGCTCCAAGACCTCACTGCCATAAAGCTGGCGGCGTAACCATTGGATCCCCCACGCCAAGCCCAGCACAATCACCAAAATGGCCGCGGAAAGTGACGACAGCGGCCCAATGGAGTAGGCAAACTCCGCATACGGGGGCACAAAGGTCAGCTTCACAGCAAAGCCGGGGTTATTCGCCAGCGGAATGTCTCGGGTAATCGCTTGTTGCGTGGTCGGGGCTTGATAATGAATTTGCTCGTACTGATAAAGGATGCCCGCATCGGAGTAGATGGTCAGCGAGGTGACATCACTCGCCTTGAGCATTTTAGGCAGCCAACGTGAAAAATACTGGTTGTCCCGTTGCTCGGTGGCCATTTCCTGATCGATCACCTCCACCATGCCATCCACATAGTGTGAGATAAAATCGATACCTAATTGACGAAAGCTAATTGCTCCACCGATAAATAAGACAAAAATGGCACACACCACAATCAGGGTGACAAACGCCACTAATCGATTGGTAAGCTTCATGCCGCTAACTTTGATGGCGTTGGCTGTTCTTTCCATGATTCTCTGCTGATTCAGGTCGCCTTGATGGTCGAGTAGTCGGTATTATCAGGCTTGGTTATCATAATGTGAATGCCTGTCTGACGATTGGTTATCACCTTTTCCACTATTAAGAGGTTTCATGGACTGGATTACCTGCACACAAAGCTTTATCTGTGTGGTTGAACAAGGCTCTTTGGCACAAGCCGCCACCAAGTTACACACCTCAAGTTCTGCACTGTCAAAGCGGTTAAGCTGGCTTGAGAGCCAACTGGGCGTGCAGCTGTTAAAGCGCACCACCCGAAGCCTGTCCATGACCGATGCTGGCGATCTGTTTTATCAACGCGCCAAAGCGTGGGTGGACGATTGGCAACAGCTGGTCAGCGAGACCGCATCCACGTTTGGCGAAGTCAGTGGCATCCTGCGTATCGGTGCGCCATTGGTGACAGGGAACCGCTTTTTGGTCAACTTTATTGCTGAGTTTCTTGAGATCTATCCGAAAATCAAAGTCGAACTGACTACGCTGACCCCCGGCCAATTACCCGATCTGAATTTAGATGTGGTGATCAGCCGAGAGCTCGACTACTTCAACTCAGCCAGCTACATCGCGGCCAAGCTATTTGATTTTCAGCCCGGTTTTTTCGCCGCTCCTAGTTACCTAGCTCGCCACGCGCCGATTACCTCACCAACGCAACTGACCGAGCACAACGTCTTGCTATATGGCAATTCACACCAACCTCAAGAACGTGTTTTTGAGGACGGAACGCGCTTGCAGTTATCTGGCAACTTTGTCTCTCCCAACCCTGAAGCGCTAGTAAGCGCGGCTGTGATCGGGATGGGGATCATTCTTGGCGGCGCTGGCACCGTCCAAAAAGAGCTCGATCAAGGGTTACTGGTCCCCGTTTTGCCGACGCTGAAACAGCCCCGCACATCTGCCTATGCCTACTATCCAAAGTTGGACTACAACCATACTAAGACCAAATTATTTATCGATTTTATCAAGCAAAAAGTTAAGAACTTGTATATTTAAGGGAATATCACGACTTAAAAAGCGATAGCGCATGCGCGGCTTTGCGCGATTTTGGAAAAAGTATTTTATTTTTTGTCTATATATCGATAACAACTGCCGCGCTAAGGTAAGGGTCTTTACTCACCTCACAAAACGGACGCGAGATCCATGTCTTACTACAATCCTAACTATCCCGACACACCGGCACTCAAACGTGCGGCCAAAAAGCGTATTCCCGCCTTTGCCTTTGATTATTTATGTGGTGGATGCCACGACGAAATCGGTCTCGCTCATAATTTTGATCGCTTTAAAGACGTCAAGCTACAGTCTGATCTCTTGGCTCCCACCCCTGAGATTGATTTGTCCGTTGAGCTCTTTGGCCACCGCTATGCCGCGCCCTTTGGCATTGCGCCTGTAGGCTTACAAGGTTTGATGTGGCCTAAAGCGCCTGAAATCCTTGCCAAAGCCGCACTGGAAGCCAATGTGCCCTACGTACTTAGCACAGTATCGTCGGCAAGTCTTGAAACCATTGCCGACATTTCTGAGGGCACCGCGTGGTATCAGCTCTATAACCCAACCGATGCTAAGATCCGCGAAGATCTGATGGGCCGCATTAAGCGTGCAGGCTACAAGGTTCTCCTCGTCACCGTCGATGTACCAACCTTTGGTTATCGCCCTCGTGACATCAAAAACGGCTTAGCCATGCCACCCAAAATGAACCTACGCAATATTGCACAAATGATGCAATGTCCAAGCTGGTGTTGGCATACCTTGCTGGCGGGGGTACCGGAAATGCAAACCCTCAAACCCTACATGCCGAAGAATATGCCCACCAGCGAGTTGGCAAACTTTATGAACAATACCGTGATGGGTGCAGTGGATTTTGAAAGCCTGAAAGTGATCCGTGACAACTGGGATGGCCCCTTGATTCTCAAAGGACTGGTCAATCCTGAAGACGTCGCTCAGGCCGTTGCCCTAGGTGCTGATGGGGTGGTGCTATCCAACCATGGAGGCCGTCAGTTAGATATCGGCGAATCGCCGCTCGATACCATTCGCACTATCGACAAGGCCTATGGGGATAAAATTAAGCTGTTGCTAGACAGCGGCGTACAAAGCGGTGGCAACGTTGCGCAGGCGATGGCCATGGGAGCCGACTTTACCTTGCTGGGCCGTACCTTTGTTTATGCGTGCGGCGCCGTGGGGCATCATGGTGGCGAGCACGCGATTGAAATGCTCAAACAGCAAATGACGCAAGTCATGGGGCAGTTAAAGTGTCCAACGCCGACACAACTGCCACATTTCCTCAAAGCCGGCCCCGGTGTTTAAGTTCATCAGATAAAGAAAAGCCCCGTCACAACGGGGCTTATCGCTTTTCGAGTAAACCGTTTTTTAGAACGGAATATCGTCGTCAAAGTCAGGCAGATCGTTATACTGCTGCTGAGGTTGCGATTGCGGCTGAGATTGCGGCGCGGCTTGCTGCTGAGGCGGCTGCTGGTTGAAGTTGTTTTGTGGCTGTTGAGGCTGACCCCATCCACCTTGCTGCTGCGACTGCTGCATCGGCTGACCTTGGCCTGGTCCGGCACGGCCACCAAGCATTTGCATGCTGCCGTTAAAGCCTTGTACCACTACTTCTGTTGAGTAGCGGTCTTGACCACTTTGATCTTGCCATTTGCGTGTTTGTAACTGACCTTCAATATAAACTTGCGAGCCCTTACGCAAATACTCGCCAGCCACTTCTGCGGTCTTACCAAACAGGACCACGCGATGCCATTCGGTTTTTTCACGCATCTCGCCAGTGCTCTTGTCGCGCCATGACTCCGAGGTCGCTAGGCTCAAGTTCGCCACTGCACCACCGTTCGGGAGATAACGGATTTCCGGATCATTGCCCAAATTACCAATCAAGATGACTTTGTTTATGCCACGGCTGGCCATAGGTGACTCCCACTCTTGTTACGCGCGAAAACATTTTCGCCTACTGGATAAATAAACACGAAGTCTAGCACGAGCGCCCAAGAGGTTCGATGCTTTTCCACGCGATCTGGTTCCAGATTCTGTATTCACGCTACGAACCTAAGAATGGYCATACGCTTACATATACGTAGACAACAAAAATAGTTTAGACTGAATAAAGTCCCCGCGTGAGCGCCTCTCTGCGCTGAATTATGCAATAATACGCACATCGGTGAGCACGCTTTACGTCAGATAAGTAGGAACTTTATGAGCAAGGCAGAAACCACGTCCGATTCTTACACACTGCTTCTCATCTCTCAGCCCAGCATGTCTGTCTCTGCATTGATCGCGTGTTTAGAAAAAGAAATCCGCGGCACCGTCGAACTCGTGAGCCCAGATACCATTCACGAAAAGCTCACCGAACGTTCTGGGTTGGTCCTGATTGATTTAAGTGCCTTCGACGACACCGCCACCGAGCGTCTTAAACATGCACTCACACCGTATGCCGATCAGCATGTGTTTGCTCTCCTCAATGCCCATGATCTTACCGCGAAGGAATTGGCAAGCTGGCCCTTTATTAAAGGGGTATTTAAGAAAGACGATGAGTTAAGCCATCTGTGCTACGGCATCGAAAAGATGTTCTCGGGAGAATATTGGCTCCCCCGCCACAAAATGGCGGCGCTGATTCACTACTATCAGCAGCATTACCAACAAACTATCGATGAGCAAGCCATTGTGCTCACCAACCGCGAGCAAGAAATCTTACGGCATCTGGTCACAGGCGCGTCGAATCAAGATATTGCCAATGCGCTTGCGGTCAGCGAACACACGGTTAAATCGCATTTATATAATGTTTTCAAAAAGATAAATGTAAAAAATCGCGTACAAGCTGTTTTTTGGGCGAAAAACAACTTATCGTTAATCGGATCGGTCGGGCTCGAACTCGGTCCTGACAGTTACGATGATTAATCGCGAATACATCCTCCCGATCCCAACGGCGCACTCGCGCCGTTTTTGCAATAAGGAAGTCGCAAATGGCCTTTGATGTTTTTAATGGCGATGCCGACGGGCTAACCGCACTGGTACAGTGGCGCCTCGCTTATCCTCAAAACACCACCCTCATCACTGGTGTGAAGCGGGATATTGCGTTGTTGCAACACGTCCCAGTTGAGACCGAACAGGTCAATGTGTTTGATATCTCGATGGCAAAAAATCGTCCTGCCTTAGAGGCCTTATTGCAGGCGGGTGCCAGCGTTTTTTATGCAGACCACCATGACAGTGGGCCGCTTCCGACCTCGCCCTTGTTAGATGCGCACATTCATACTGCATCGAATACCTGTACCGCACTGAATATTGACGCCCTCCTGGGTGGCCAATATCGTCATTAGGCGCTCGTGGGCGCTTATGATGACAACCTGAACCGCAGTGCTGACGCGCTAGTGAAGCAAAGCGAGAT
>NZ_MUFL01000130.1:0-5306 GCF_001995355.1 Salinivibrio sp. PR919
GTACTTACTTCAACTGTTTCACCATGGACTCGACTTTTTAATCGTGGGCTCGCAGCGACTGGCTTCGCTTGATAGTTATCTGGCACATAAAAAGGGGAGTGGTTCGTCACCGTCATTATATAGATAAAGGTTGGTTTGGATGCTTCTTCAAGAATTTTTTGTGCTAACTTGAAAGTATATTCATCTGCGACTCCCCATGTCCCGGCACTTTTTTTCGCTGCGGGGAATGTATCGATAATTGTGTTTTCGTCGTAAACGTGATCAAATCCTTGCAACGGAAGGTAACGTGATAGATTTCTCCACATTGCATTGCCACCATAGATAAAAATGGTTTGGTATCCTGCACGCTCATAAGGTTCTATGGCACTATCTGACAGAGGTTTTGCACTATAAGTTGAGTGGCTTATTGTGGGGATGTCACTGTGAAAGAGCATCATGACGATGCTATCAATAGTGGCAGAAGTACTGGCTAAGAAACGCGTAAAAACGAATTCTTGTTGGAAGTAAGGGCGTAGCCTTCCCAATAAATCATTAGTTTCTTTATTATCCTCAACCAACATATTCATCCCCATGCCTTCCATCAAAGTCATAACGACATGAGGCGGGTTATTTTTTAAATAGTCGTTATTTAATGTTCTTTCAAAGGGAGTGGATTTACCAAGCACAGCAAACATTTGTTCTCTTAATTCTTTTTCTTCTATCGAGGAGAGGATCTCTTGTTTTTGATAATCACTCCGTGCCCAATCAAGAGCCATAAAAGCATTGGGAACTGCTGCATTTAGTAATGGCAGCTCGGATACACTAGCATGATAGCGTTTAAGTGGTAGTGATCCTATCGAACCGCGAGCGACGATAAAATAAGCAACAACAAACGCTGCTATCGCCATGCAATACATGATATGTGATCTTATTGACAGGGATTGGTAACGTTCATTTGAGTTGTATGAGTTGTATGAATTGTATTTTATACAAAAAGTATGCCCGAGAAAAAATGCGATAATAATTGTGGCTGTAATACCTGATAATAATGGATAGCTTTGCCAAAGCGTATCCATGATTGCTTGACTATCATCGTCAAACAAACCAAATAGGAATACATCAAGATGGTTACCATATGCTAAAAAGTAGTAAACATTTATTGCAGAGGCTAGGATCATTAAGGCATAGATGACAGTCGCATACCAACTCGAGATTTTTGTTATTTTTTGGAAAAAACGTGCCGAGGTGAGGCTTAATAAGCCAGCGAGTATCAATGGAGCAAAACCTATAGCTACTATTTTTGCGTCAAATCTGAATCCAACCCATAATGCCCTAAGTAGATCTTGAACGCGTATGTCGAGTTCGATGTCAGTATTCACAAACCACAATAATGCCAGCCGCCCAAGAGTGAGAATGGCAAGCCCTGGCAATATATAGCGAAAACTCATTATAAATAAAAAACGAAAGCGATATTGATACATACCTTATACTTATACTTTATATATAGTTTTCACTATAACACTGTTTAGCTCGCTGTCATGATTGGGTTGCCTGAGACGCCTTTAAGCTGTGGGGTAGATAACAAAAAAGGCCCCGCGGGGCCTTTGTGGTAGCGATGCTAGTACTAGCTGGCGAGTTGGCGCAGCACGTAGTGGAGAATACCGCCATGGCGGTAGTAATCCCACTCAACTGCAGTGTCGATGCGGACGTTGACGTCAAACTCGATGGTTTTATCATCCCGAACTGCACGAACCTTGAGGGTAGAGGGTTCGCCGTTGATCTCCTCAAAGTCGAACACTTCTGTGCCATCCAATCCAAGTGATTCAACGGAATCACCCTCTTTAAATTGCAGTGGCAACACGCCAAAGCCCACTAAGTTAGAGCGGTGAATACGCTCGAAGCTTTCAGCAATGACGGCTTTGATACCCAGCAAGTTGGTGCCCTTGGCGGCCCAGTCACGGCTTGACCCTGTCCCATACTCTTTACCCGCAAGGACGACGAGTGGCGTGCCGTCCGCTTGGTAACGCTGCGCAGCGTCGTAAATACTCATTTGTTCATTGGTGGGCAAATAAGTCGTCATACCGCCCTCGGTGCCCGGCGCCATTTGGTTTTTTAAGCGCACGTTGGCAAAGGTGCCACGTACCATCACCTCGTGATTACCTCGGCGTGAGCCGTAGCTGTTGAAATCTTTTGGCTCAACGCCTTTGGACTTCAAATACTCGCCTGCAGGGCTATCTGGTTTTATCGCCCCTGCAGGTGAGATATGGTCAGTCGTAATAGAGTCGCCCACTTTCACCACACAGCGTGCGCCCTTGATGGGTTTCATCTCGGGGAGCGCCATGGTCATGCCATCAAAGTACGTTGGTTTTTTAACGTAGGTGGAGTCTGGCCATGAGTAAATCTCATCTTCAGGGACTGGCAGTTTCCGCCAAGCGTCTGTGCCGGCAAACACGTCCGCGTATTTGTCTTGGTACAGCCCGTCGGTCATTGCTGTCTGAATGGTTTGCGCGACTTCCTGTGGCGTTGGCCAAATGTCGTTGAGGTAGACCGGCTTACCGTTTTTATCCTGTCCTAATGGCTCTTTAAGGACATCGACATTCATATTACCCGCCAGTGCATAAGCCACGACAAGCGGGGGTGAGGCTAAATAGTTGGCTTTTACATCTTGGTGAATACGGCCTTCAAAATTACGGTTACCGGACAGCACGCTAGTCACCAATAAGTCGCCAGCGCGAATGGCTTCAGTGATAGGCTCTGGTAATGGCCCTGAGTTACCAATACAGGTAGTACAGCCAAAGCCGACGATGTTAAAGCCAAGCTCAGCCAGAGGCTCGAGTAACCCCACATTCTCTAAATAGGCAGGGACAACCTGTGATCCTGGCGCAAGCGAGGTTTTCACCCACGGTTTTGTTTTTAAGCCAAGCTCGCGTGCTTTTTTTGCCACCAGCCCAGCAGCAACAAGCACGGCAGGGTTCGAGGTGTTGGTGCAGGAAGTAATTGCTGCGATGACGACGGCCCCGTTCTCAAGTGTAAATGTTTCTCCCTTATACTTGACTTGAGTATCGCCTTGTTCGCGCACACTGGGGTTATCGACCGCAGTTTGCCCGCCTTCACTGGCAAAACTGGCGATCAGGTTATTTGCTGCCGCTTGCTCTTTTTCCAACAGCTGATCGAATTGGGTTTTGGCATCGGTTAATGCAATTCTATCCTGCGGGCGTTTGGGGCCGGCAAGGCTTGGAACCACATCACCGAGGTCGAGATGGAGTGTGTCACTATAATCAGCCACCGGTGCATCATCATCGCGCCACAAGCCCTGTGCTTTGGCATAGGTTTCGACCAGCGTGATTTGATCGTCGGTGCGTCCTGTTAGGCGCATGTAGCTTAGCGTTTCTTCATCAATCGGGAAGATGCCACAGGTTGCACCATATTCGGGTGCCATATTGGCAATGGTTGCGCGATCCGCAAGCGGCAATTTGGCGAGACCGGGGCCATAAAACTCAACAAATTTACCCACCACGCCGCGCTCGCGTAGCATTTGAGTGACGGTGAGTACCAAGTCAGTTGCAGTGGCAGACGCAGGTAGCTCGCCTTTAAGCTCAAAGCCGACCACTTCAGGAATGAGCATGGTGATAGGCTGGCCGAGCATCGCCGCTTCCGCTTCGATACCACCCACGCCCCAGCCAAGCACACCTAAGCCGTTGATCATAGTGGTATGTGAGTCAGTGCCCACTAGTGTGTCTGGCATGGCTAGCTTATTGCCGCCTTGCGCTTCCACTAATACTCCCGGGGCTAAATACTCGAGGTTCACTTGGTGTACGATCCCCGTGCCGGGGGGGACGACGCGGAAATTCGAAAAGGCTTGCTGACCCCAACGTAAAAATTGGTAACGCTCGCTGTTTCGTTCGAACTCAATCTCGGTATTTTTCTGCAAGGAGTCAGGATTGCCGTAGTCATCCACCATGACCGAGTGGTCGATGACAAGATCAACCGCACCAAGCGGGTTAATTTTGGCTGGATCGCCTTTTAAATCGCGCATGGCGGCACGCATGGCTGCGAGATCCACCACGGCAGGTACGCCAGTGAAATCTTGAAGCACGACACGTGCAGGGGTGAAGTTTACTTGATCTTTACCGGCAGCATCAGCTTGCCACTGGCAAAGGGTTTTGATGTCCTCTGCCGATACATTCTTACCGTCTTCTTTGCGCAGCAAGTTTTCAAGCAGCACTTTTAGGCAGTAGGGCAAGCGGCTGATATTAAATTGATCAGACAATGCATCGAGACGAAAGTAATCGTAGGTTTCACCATTGACGTGTAGGGTACGTCGCGTGTTGAAACTGTCTTGGCTATTGGAATGAGATGTGTTGCTCACGGGTGCCTCCCCAAGTCCGTTATTGTGAGTAGAAGCGAGGTAGATAAGGACACCTCGCTCGGGGGATTGCTTGTTTTTACAGCACTATTGTAAATGCGAGATTGATTTAGTTAAAGCTTAGTTACTATCGTGTGGCCGATAACTGCCATCGCTGAAACCTTTTTATTCAGGGTGAGCCTGTTTATCGGGTTTGGCGATCATCGCGTCTTGCGGATAGTAAACAACGCCGCGTGGCTGACCTTGGCGATCGAAGAAAGCGTTGGGACGATGGTGACCGAGTAAACGTGCCCAGCCAATGCGGAGGGCGGTTCTGATCACTAAGCTAAGCGGAAAGCGAGGGTGGACATTTTTTTCTGGGATGGGGGAACGTGCGTCTTGACCTTGCACGTACCAACGAACAGGGCCAATTTCTTCTTCGTTATCCCCTTCGATGTGATAACAACTACTAATAATGCCGATAAAAGGGATAGCTGCGCTAATCGTATTCGCTATCGGTGTATGGCAACAGCTCGCGTACCAGCGATAAAGCCCTTTTTCGGATAATCTCGCGCAGGAAAGCTTATCTCGCCCTCGGTACACGCGTAACTGCGCTGGCGTGATTTGTAGGATTTCTGTGCCGCCACCGGGCCTTAGCTCGGTATGGTAACCCAGTTTTTCAGCGAATGCTTGGCAGTCTTTGCAGTAACAAACGCAACGCTGACTGCGTTGTGCATCAATAATTTCTCCCGCCACTTGGCCACAAGCACACTGGATATTCAACCTTGTCATTCTATCCTCTCCCGCGCATCAAAGCGTGTCTTTACAGTGTAGAGGATGAGCAAAAAAATCGATGCAGAGTGTTTGATTTATAACGCTATCTGAACATGAAATTCCTCTGAATTACGCAGAATGGCAACTTTTCGTGACATTTTTGTCCCATTTCCACCTTCTAAAATAGGGCAATAGACCAACTATGCAG
>NZ_MUFL01000131.1:0-6745 GCF_001995355.1 Salinivibrio sp. PR919
ATGACACATTATTGATGGTTAATATATCGCCACTTTTTTGTTTTTCCTGCTCATCCCTGATGAGTACAGGGCTCAGAAGAAAGGTAACAAAGAAATTAACGGGGTTATCCACAGTTTTAGTAGATAACTTTTTCTCCTTTAATCTAAATGTAGTTTGTCTTCAACTAGATATAGTGCCTATTATGGCTTAACTTACTTGACGCTTTGGCCAGTCGAGGTAAATCAGCTGCGCATCCACCTCGTTGATCGCTTGCCATGATGTCGTCTCAAACGCTACCACGGCTACTCCAGACGTGGGTAAATTCTCTTTGCGCATACCCATCTGTTGGAGATAAAGGTTCAACGCTGGATTATGGCCAATTACCATCGCGGTTTGCTGACGCTCATCCAACTGTTTCGCTGCGGTAGTAATCGCACCGCTGTGCTCGGTATATAAGGCAGTGTCCACGATAATAGGCGGTTTGTCATTAAGGGTCTCCGCCACCAATACCGCGGTATCTTTCGCTCGCTGCGCTGAGCTGGTTACAATGGTTTGAGGTTGCAATACCCAAGCATTCAGGCGCTCAGCCATCAAAGGCGCTTGACGAAAGCCTCTTGGGTTCAAAGGCCGATCGTGATCGTCTAAGCTAGGGTCATCCCAACTGGATTTCGCATGTCGCATCAAAAATAGGTATTTCATGTTGCCTCCCTAGATTATGTTCTCCTTTCTCGTCAACATGATTACTGTTATCCAAGCTCGACATTCAACAAAAAAGCGAGCCAAGGCTCGCTTCAAAAGGCACATTGCTGTCACGCATTGCCTTAGCTTGCCACCACTTCACGTAGCCGCTCTTGGACAACGTTCACGAGCAAATCAGGTTGAAACTTAGAGATAAACTGGTTACAGCCGACTTTCTCAACCATGGCCTCATTAAAACTACCACTCAATGAGGTGTTAAGTGCGATGTAAAGGTTACTCATTCGGCTATCAGAACGCACCTCATGCGTTAATTTGTAGCCATCCATCTCAGGCATCTCAGCGTCGGTGATCATCAATAGGATCTCATCGCTGACATTTTTGCCTTCATCACACCAACTTTTAAGTAATTGCAGCGCCTCGGCACCGTTTTTTTTCATGATGCATTCGACACCAAACTGAGACAGAGTATCACTGACTTGTGCACGTGCTGTTGACGAATCATCCACCACCAAGACACGCTGCCCTGCCATATAAGGTGTGAGTTGCGGATCGAGCACATCTTCTGATATCCCAATTTCGTACGCGACAATCTCAGCCAAAATTTTCTCAACGTCGACGATTTCCACGAGGCGAGTTTGGCCATCGAAGTCTTGGCGAGTGATCGCGGTCAGGTAGTTATTGCGCCCAGTGCCTTTGGGCGGCTCCATAATCTCATCCCAGCCCATGTTTTTGATATTGATGACTTGGCCAACTAAGAACGCCTGAATCGTCCGGTTGTACTCGGTCACGATCACGTTGCAATCATCCGACACCCCAATCGAGCCCATGCCAATCGACTGACGCAGGTCAATCACAGGAATTGACTTTCCTCGGATCATCGCCACGCCACGCACATTCGGATGCGAACCTGGCATTTGGTKGAGCCGGGGCACTTTAATGACTTCACGCACTTTAAAAACGTTGATGGCAAAAGGTTGCGTGGTGCCAAGATAAAACATTAAAAGCTCTAGGCGGTTCTCCCCCACCAGCCGCGTACGCGAATCTACCGAATCTAAAATATTGGTCATAGTTTGCTCAACCGTTGGTTTACTTCTTAAAAGGCGTATATCCGATGCGCGTGATAGCTCGAGGACGAGCACCTAATCATGCACTTTTGTCATTGATGTAACACGGTGACAAAAAAGCTATTACCTTTATTTTAGGTAAGAAATGACGACAGGCAACCTATTGCGCTGTGTCTGGCTCTGTCTTCGTGTGTTTCTGCGTCATTAGCCTAGCATGACTGCTGACCGGAAAGCGTGCGAAATCGCGCATTTAATTCACACTATCAATAAGTTTCAAATATGAGACAATAGTACGGAAAAATTTTATGTTCTGTCTAATCCCCCCTATCATAATGGGGAGATGTGTCTTACGCATAATGCTGATAAAATACACACCGTTATTACGATTACACGTAGAGTGATGCTATGAAGAGCAAAGCCAATCAATCACAAGGCATGTTGATGTTCCGCCTGACCCCGACGCAATCTTTTGCGATTGGGACCCTTAAGGTGCGGGAGATCATCCCTTTTCAGCCGCTAACGGATTTGCCCGGCTCTCACCCCACAGTGATAGGAACCACTAGTTTCCGTGGCATCGCCACTCCCGTCATTGATATGGCCAAAGCGATTGGTTACAAGCCAGTCGACAAGTCAGAATGGGAGTCGTGTTACATTATCGTCACTGACTGTCAGCGTCGTGTAATGGGCTTTTTGGTGCGCGGCATTGAAAAGATCAGCGAGTGTGACTGGCGCTCGATCGCCGAGCCACCTCAAACACTGGGTACTCGTGCGTTTTTAACTGGCGTAATGAAAATCGACGAAAAGCTGGTTCAGCTGCTGGATGTCGAATACATCATGGAACATATTTTCCCATCCGATCCGGATAAACTGCACCCTGTTTTGTCGGATGTCGATCGTGAAAAGCTCAAGCCGATGAACATCTTGCTTGTTGATGATTCCTTAACCGCAAGACGGCAACTTTCTGAAGCGTTAGACAGTATTAATATTCCCTATTACGTCACCAACAACGGTTCAGAAGCACTGCAAATGATGAAAAACGCGGCGTCCGCCGGTAAACCGTTTGACATTATTGTTAGCGATATCGAAATGCCCGGTATTGACGGTTATGAGCTCGCCTTTGAAATTCGTAGCGATGACAAACTGGCCGAAGCGTACCTGATCCTCCATACATCGCTGTCGAGTGATATTAGTGTGGATCGCGCCAAACAAGTCGGTGCACACGAAGCGCTGACAAAATTTGATGCCACCGAGCTCGTTCAAGCCATGTTACGTGGCGCGATGCTAAAAACCTCTGGCTCCTCAGTGAAACTTGAGGGGACGCCAACCAACTACTGATCGCTGTCTCGAGCAGGCTGGCTTTGATATGTGTCATACCACTGTCAAGGCGAGTCTGCTATCTTTGCCAACATCACGTTCTAATCGGGTATAAGGTGATTTGGGCATGTCTTTCGCCAGTCTCTCCCCAATGGCACATTTCTGTGTATCCCAAATCAGATCCTTTATCGGTTCAATTGATGAAAAACTCCTCACTTCAAGCGCGAAAAGGCTGGGTTTGGCCGAGCGCTTGTGGTTTAATTTTTTCATACTTCAAAAAATAGAAGGCGACTATAATGACCAGTGTATTTGAGATCGTTAAGCACTCACGACAAAAGAATAAGCTAAAACGCGAAATCCAAGACAACGACAAGAAGATCCGCGACAATCAAAAACGCGTTGTGCTGCTAGAAAATTTGCTCGATTATATCCAGCCTGAGATGTCCTATGAAGACATTGTCGAAATCATCAAGAATATGAAAGGTGATTACGAGGACCGCGTTGATGATCACATCATCAAGAATGCGGAGATTTCTAAACAGCGCCGTGAAATCAGCCGTACTATCAAAGAGCTCACCAAGCAAAGTAAAAGCGGTAAGTAAGCCCAACTACTTGCACTGATTTGAGTGTTAATACCCGCCTATTGCGGGTATTTTTCGTTAAGTATCCGCATTACGCCTCAGCCAGAGGGTTACGAATCGCCTCACCAAACATGGGAACAGGCCGTTCGTTGCTATCATCGTAGCCAATGTTAAACCTTACACGATTGATACAAATCTTCTCTTTCGTCTCACTCAGCACGTCAAACAATCCAAAGCGTTCATTCAGCTGCGGTTGTGCCTGTTGATAACGACGAAGGGTGTCACCTAACTGACGATAAAATTCAGTCTCGCTCACCCCAAGGGACACAAACCACGGCGAAATAAAACGTAGTGTGGTCACAAAATGCCCCGTATATAAATCATGCACCAGATAGTTTGGCGGCAAGTGCTTGATCGCCGCTCGCACGCGTTTATCTAAGCTGTCCAACTCTGGAAACGGCTGATCGACAAAGCGTAAATCACCATGAAAATCTTTGATCATGCAACCCACAGGGATATCGTCTTCCAGCACCAAGGTAATGTTTTGCCCATGCGCCACTAGCCCAATCCCGTATTGGCATAGCAAGTGATAAAGGGGGACCACAACATGATCAAACAAACGCTGCAACCATTCCCTAGGTGTTAGTAGGGTGCGCGCAATCAGCGCTTCGACACAGCTGACCCCATCACCACCCGCTTGCATCAGGGTCGCCATAATCATAGGTCGCTGATGAGACGGTAACAGGCTTTCGGCACGCTCACGCCAAACGCATCCCAACATTTCGTGATATTTGTAACAGCTGTCTATTTGCGCCTGATAAGGCTGCGGGCAGTACACACCGGCGACTTCCTGCTGTACATGCATACCAAGACGCGACAATAACGCATCCTGACGTACACAGGTTGACAGCCATTTTGACAGCACTGGGCCATGGGCAATAAAGCTCCCGGGTACGCCGCGATAGCAGGAGGTATTGAGAATGGTTAACGCTGTTTTTACGTCGTATGCGGCTTGCCCATCCGCTCGGCTCAAGGTACGAATCGACTGCTGTGGACGCCACTGTTCTGTACTCGCACCCAGGTCAATGATGTCACCTGAAGCGAATAATGACGCATATTGGCTGTAAATATAACGCTGCATCTGCCACGGATGCACCGCCATAATCAGGTAATCATCCCGTTCATCGACCGCTAAGCGCGTCATGAGTGCGTCATAAGCGGCTGGTGATAGGGTCTCAGTGAGCAAAGAGGCCTGATCGAATCCATCCCCAAAGCCATAACGCGCGCACGCTCGATGCACAGCGAGATAATGCAACGCAAACGTGTTGCCATATTCAGGCGCATATTGTTGACGATCCTGCTGGCCCCAGCCCAATCGCCCTTTATTGGCGAGCGCCTTGGGGTGAGCATCCAAATAGGGCTGACGATCGGTTTCTGATAACGTTACGAGTTTATCGGCTGGTAGGGTGCTAAGCATCGCGAGATGCTGTTGTTCCGCAATGAGTGTTTCTTGATACTCCTCGATAAAACCACCACGGTGCAAGGGATCCATATTGNGCCTTGGGGTGAGCATCCAAATAGGGCTGACGATCGGTTTCTGATAACGTTACGAGTTTATCGGCTGGTAGGGTGCTAAGCATCGCGAGATGCTGTTGTTCCGCAATGAGTGTTTCTTGATACTCCTCGATAAAACCACCAAGGTGCAAGGGATCCATATTGATAACAGATTGCAAGTCCATCACTAATTCAATCAGCTCTGGATGATAGTTGTCGCCCCGTGACACGCTGCCACTATCTACCATCACCATTCCCCAAATGCTCATCGTGCCCGTAAACCGCCATTCTGCATCAGGCAGTGTCAACCTAAACTGGCGCCCGTCAAGGTGGTCAACCGTAATCGCATTTTCGAAGTGAAGCTCACTGATCGCTTTTGTGAGCAGTTTTTGATTGGCTGCTTGCCAATAATTCCCCTGCATTTGTTACGTCCTTTATCTATTTGATTTCACCCATTTAAAGTAAATGTGGCAATTCGGTTATCAATGTATTGACAACAAGGGCAAATATCAATAATCATAATGATATCTATTATCATTTAATGATAAGTGATTAGGTAGTGACGTAGACGTATCTGCAGGGACGCAGGCTCGCTGAGCCCTGCAGCTTTATGTTGTATAAGGATAATTATGAAGTCTAAAAAAGTAGTTGGCCTCTCACTGACCCCACTGGCCATAGTGATTGGCGCACACCTTGCCCATGCCGCCCCTTCTGCGGCCAATACCGAAACCATCATCGTAACTGGCAGTAAAATTCAGACCACGATCGCCGATTCCGCTAGCACCAACTGGGTGATCACCAATGAAGAACTAACCCGTGAAATTCAAGGCGGTGAGTCATTAAAAGGCGCGCTCGGGAAGCTGATCCCAAGCTTTGACTTTGGCAGCACTAACGCGCGTACCAATGCCTCACAGAATCTGCGTGGCCGCAGCGCACAAATCATGATTGATGGCGTGGCGTTGAATGCCGCTCGCACCATCAGCCGCCAACTGGATAGTATCGACCCCTTTAATGTCGCACGCGTTGAGGTACTATCAGGCGCGACCTCCATTTATGGCGCGGGGGCAACCGGCGGTATTATCAATATCATCACTAAACGTGGTGAAGCGGGCGATGCGCAACTTGAGGTTCACACCGGCGTCACCTCTGGGTTTAACAACAGCGACGACCTGACCAAAAAAGCCGCGATTGCGGTATCCGGCGGCAGTGATAGCTTGCAAGGGCGCTTATCCGTGGCGTATGAAGGCAAAGGTGCGGCCTACGACGGCAATGGCGATCCTATTTTGCCCGATGTCACCCAAACCGATACCCAATTCAATGACAGCATTGATGTGATGGGTAGCTTAGATTACAGCCCTGACGACGAACAGCACCTCTCCCTGACTGCTCAATACTATGACAGTCAACAAGACAGTGATTACGGGATCTGGTTTGAAGATACGACCGATCTAAAAAGTGATGTTGAGCGTCGTAAAGGGCTCAAACTTGATGAGCAACCATTCACTGAACGTTTGATGCTCAACACCCAAYATAGCCATACCAATGTGCTAAAT
>NZ_MUFL01000132.1:0-5149 GCF_001995355.1 Salinivibrio sp. PR919
GGGTAAATGGCGCTTAATATGCAGGTGAATGATGCTTTTTCAGCAATTTAGGGATATTCGATGTAATTCCAATATTGGAATAATTGGGTAAATGGCGCTTAATATGCAGGTGAATGATGCTTTTTCAGCAATTTAGGGATATTCGATGTAATTCCAATATTGGAATAATTTATTTATGGCGTTGAGGCGTTATGTCAATTATCAATAAAATTTTGGCTCGGCGGACACAATTATCGCAGCGCGGGTGCCTGATTGGCGATTGGGTTGTCGCGCATCCAGAGAAAGCGGCGCAGCTAACGAGCCAAGCGCTGGCTAAGCAGGTGGGGGTGAGCCAATCGAGCATTGTGAAATTCAGCCAAAAAATGGGTTACAAAGGATACAGTGAGTTCAAGTTGGCGCTGAATGAAGAGATTGGCCGTAAGCAAGTGATGCAATCGACACCGATGCACAGTGACATCTTAGCTGATGATCCGATGACGGTGATTTCCCAAAAGTTAGTCAAAGCGAAAACGGAGGCCATGTTTCAAACTACCAATGCCCTTTCTTATGAAGCCTGTCATCAAGCGGTAGCGTGGCTTAATGGAGCACGTCGGGTACAAGTGGTGGGGATTGGCAGTTCGGCGCTGACTGCGAAAGATCTGAGTTTTAAATTATTGAAACTAGGGATCACGGCGCTGTGTGAACAAGACAGTCATGTACAAATTGCCGTCGCGCGCACATTGGGGGTGGATGACGTGCAAATTGTCATTTCATTTTCGGGGGAACGAAAAGAGATTTTAGTCGCCACGGAGGCGGCTAAAGAACAAGGYGCCAAGGTGATCGCCTTATTAGGACCCGGCCGAAGTCGTATCAGACACATCGCAGACATTACGTTCGATACCATTGCCGACGAAACCAAACATCGCAGTTCGTCGATCGCGTCCCGCACGGCGCAAAATGTGATCACAGATTTACTGTTTATCAGTTTGGTGCAACAAAGAGATGAGAGCGCTCGGCAATTGATCAGTGATATTTCTTCCGATATCAAACAGATCTTATCGTGATAAGCTTAAAGGGACGTTTGATTAAAAAGGCCCGATGCTATCAGGCCTTATTGTGTGCGGATTCTCCGGCATCTTACAAGGTAGATGCGGGGTAGTGCTTAGCGTTTATTCTTTAAATAGCGCTTACGCCGTGCTTCTTTGTTCGCCGCTTTTTCTGCCTCGCGGCGTGCGGTTTCTTCTTCCACTTGCACTAATTCAGTTTCAATCATATCGGGCGCTTCTAGGGTGATACCTCCTAGCGCGCCGGCGCGGAGGTCGTGAAGCAGAATTTCTGATGCTTTATGAATATCGACCCGCCCGCCAGCACGCAAACAACCGCGTTTCGCACCAATCGCTTCCATCAACTCGATTTCAGTTTCGGGTAAATCGTCCAGCTGATAACGCTCTTGCAGACGCTCTGGATAGGCGCTGGCTAAGTATTCGACGGTGTAAAACGCCACTTCGTCGTAGTCCATTGCCGTGTCTTTAACGGCGCCGGTTGCCGCGAGGCGAAAACCGCTATGTGGATTCTCTACTTTCGGCCATAGAATTCCCGGTGTATCCGAAAGCACTACGCCATTTTGCAAGTTAATTCGTTGCTGCTGGCGCGTCACAGCGGGTTGGTTACCGGTTTTTGCAATCACCCGGCCGGCAAGGCTGTTAATGATGGTTGATTTCCCTACATTGGGGATCCCCATGATCATCGAGCGAATATTTTTGCCCATGGCCTCGCGATGAGGAGCAAGCGCGCGACACCGCTCCATGATTCGATTGACTTCACTTTGCTGCTGCGTGGTGATGGCCATAGCAGAAACGCCTTGCTCTTGCTCCAGATGTGCCATCCACATATCTGTCATGGCAGGATCGGCAAGATCGCGCTTGTTCAGTACTTTGATAACAGGCTTATCGCCACGCAGTGTGCGGATCAGCGGGTTCTCGCTACTAAAGGGAATGCGTGCGTCGAGCACTTCGATGATCACATCGATCTTAGGAACGACTTCTTCGATTTCTTTCCGCGCCTTGTGCATATGGCCCGGAAACCATTGAATCTTATTGTTAACCATTTGAAAAATTGCCTTTTATCATCCGCAGTCACTCGCGGGCAGCGTTTTATCTTTTATACGTTTTCGAGTGACAGTCATATTAACTCTTCATCCTATCACTTTTTGATCCAAAAGCAGGAGTAGAAAGCCGTTGCGGAGGCGTATCGCCGTTTTATGTATGCAAATAAATACAAAAAAGGTCAGCTGTGAAAGCTTTGCTAGACTAAATGTGTTTGTGTGGGCGGTTGTGCCAAGTGATGTAGAACAGCGCTCATTTTCTGGTTAGCCATTTTGCTAAGAGAGAAAGCGACTATGTTACGACGGAAAAAGAATAAGAATCTAACTGATACTGAAATCACGGTATTACAGCAAAAGTACAATGCGATATGGGACGGTAATGCTGTCATCGAGTTTGAACCAGATGGCACAATTATTCGGGCTAACGAGAACTTTCTTGGTGCAGTGGGTTATCGCTTGGATCAAATTCAGGGACAGCATCACCGAATGTTCTGTCCGCCTCATGTTGCCAACCACCCAGACTACGGCTTGTTGTGGCAGAAAGTTCAGCAAGGCGAGAACGTCTCCGGCATCTTTGAGCGCATTGATGCGCAGGGGAATACGTTATGGCTCGAAGCGAACTATTTTCCTGTGCGAGATGAACAAGGAAAGGTGATCAGTGCCGTCAAGATCGCGGCGGATGTGACGCAACGAAAGCAGGAAGCCGATAAAACGGGTTCAATCATGCAAGCACTCGATCGCTCACAAGGGGTGGTGGAGTACGATATTGATGGAACGATAAAAACGGCTAATCGCAATTTTCTCTCGCTAGTGGGGTATCAGGCTGACCAATTGCAGGGTAAGCCTCACAGTGTGTTGTGCGAAAGTACCTTTAACGAAGACTACCCACAGTTTTGGCCTCAGCTTGCCCAAGGACAGTTTCAATCCGGACTGTATCGCGTGCTCTCGAAAACCGGTGACATTATTTGGGTCGAAGGAAGCTATAACCCGATACGAGACGGTCAAGGAAATATCATCAATGTGATTCAGTTTGCGCGCGATGTCACTCAACGCATTGAGCGAGAGCAAGAGATCCAGTGCACCATTAAGGAAGCATCGGAAATTGCTAGCAGTACGTCTGAGCAAACGGCACAGGTCTGCCAAGAGGGGCTTAACTATTTGCAAGAAGCGCTCACGACATCAGCGTTGATTGCACAGCAGGTTGGCCAAGCCACCGTCAGCATTGAAAAGTTAAATGCGCAGTTTGCTGATATTGAAAAAATCGTCCACACCATTCGTGATATCGCAGAGCAAACCAATTTACTCTCACTGAACGCAGCGATTGAGGCTGCGCGCGCAGGTGAGCAAGGGCGGGGATTTGCTGTTGTTGCCGATGAGGTGCGCCAGCTATCGCAAAGGACCAGCTCTTCAACCAGCGAGATTGCTAATGTCGTTGAAAATAACCGTAGCTATATTGAGGCAATACGAATATCGATACAAGAAGCCCAAGGCACATCAGATACGGGGAAAGATAAAATCGAGCAGGTAGCGGCATCGATGGAAGAAATTGAGCGCGGTGCGCAGTCTGTCTCGTCGATGGCGACAGAGCTGATCCAACTGCAGCAATAAGAGGCTCAGGAGAAATACCGCAGTGCCTGGCCCTGCACATGCTTGAGCCAGACACGCTCGGCGCGATTTAGGATTGGCTGGATTGAGTGTCTGAATCAAATTGCTTGATTAAAACAGAGGTATCACAGCGGCTAAACCCGCGCTGTTGAAGTTGTGCGTAACGCTGATCAACTTGTTGGGTGAGAGGGAGATCCACGCCTAATTTGGCGGCTTCGTCTAAACAAAAGCCAAGGTCTTTGCGCATCCAGTCAATGGCAAAACCGAAATCAAACTGATCGTCTGCCATGGTAAGGGCGCGGTTGTTCATCTGCCACGAGCCTGCTGCACCGTGCTGGATGGCGCTAATCATTTTGTCGATATCTAAATTGGCCGACTGGGCAAATGCGATCGCTTCTGACAAGCCCTGCAAAACGCCCGCAATACAAATTTGATTGGCCATTTTACAGCGCTGTCCACTGCCATGGGGGCCAATGTACTGGCTTGCCTTGGCGTAAGCGCGCATGACGGGTTCAACGCGTTCAAAAACGGATGGCTCACCTCCAACCATAATGGTCAATGCGCCATTTTCCGCGCCTGCTTGTCCGCCCGACACAGGAGCATCTAGAAACTGGATGCCTTGTCGGCCACAGACGTCGGCGAGCTCTAAGGCCAGTTTGGCTGATGTCGTGGTATGATCGACCAGCACACTGCCTTTTTTCATGTTGGCAAGCACTCCGATATCGCCATACACGACGCTTCGCACATCGTCATCGTTACCGACGCACATAAAAACAATATCGGCGTGAGCGGCAGCCTCCGCTGGTGTCGTACCGAAGGCCCCTTGATATTGTTCTGACCAGTGTTCTGCTTTGGCCGTTGTGCGGTTATAGACAGTGGTTGGAAAGCCATTTTTTTGTAGATGTCCGGCCATGGGAAACCCCATGACGCCTAGCCCAATAAAAGCCACAGAAGGAGTTTGAGTCACGGCAAGCGCATGAGTGTTCATTTTTCAACCATCGCCGGTATGCCTGCGGCTAAAACCTTTTCTAAGAAGCTGGTATTCATGAGACAACGCTTCTGTTTAGATACCAAACTGATCTTGGTTGGCTCTGCCCGCACCATGTTTGAGGCCATGTGTCGCAGACAGGCTACGTTCGCTGCGCCATTGTCTTTATAAATCTGGCAGGCGTCTTCACCCGTATTGACATCTAACACCCAGAGCATAGCTTCAATGCCCCAATGCGAGCGGATAGCACGGCTTGCTTCATCGGCAGTCAGTGATTTTGAGCTGATATAGTAGCGATACTCCAGCGACATCGGACGCCCTTTTTCAACACGCAAAGACTCAACCATGACAAGGCTTTGTAGTGATGGCCAACGAGTAAAGTCGCCGGATAAGCATTCTTTATCAATTACATAGCACTGGCGAGACTCAGTACGACCGTGGCCATGTTCAAACACAACATCGTCATTGAAGGT
>NZ_MUFL01000133.1:0-5003 GCF_001995355.1 Salinivibrio sp. PR919
AAAGAGGCCCATTAGGATAGGGATCATCCACTCTTCGCGTCCTTCTAAGCGTTTGGTCACCCGCTCAATCCCTGCATCAATGGCACCGGTTTTGGTCACAAAGAGGCCCATTAGGATAGGGATCATCCACTCTTCGCGTCCTTCTAAGCGTTTGGTCACCCGCTCAATCCCTGCATCAATGGCACCGGTTTTGGTCACCAGACCTAAAAAGCCACCAATAATGAGGATGAAAAGTGAGACATCAATGGCGGCCGCTTCATAGGTTTCGTGGTTATAAAAACCGTCAATGGGGGCCAGCAGCACGTCGACTACGCCTTGAGGGTTACTTTCAACTTGGTGGTAGGTGCCTGATACAGGCACATCTCGGCCGAGTTCAGCGTTATATTCTCGTTCGTACTGACCAGCAGGGACTATCCAACTCAGCGCGGCGACCAAGGCAATCAGAATGAACAATATGGTATAGGCGGATGGGAATTTGAGATTGGCGAACCAACCTTTTTTTTCAGGAACACTTTGGGTACTCATACTATCTCCTCATACCTCTTCTGAGTGCAATAAAATAGGGCACTACACGTGTTGAGGTAACTCTTTTAAGTTTCACGTTATTTTCGTTGTTCTTTTCTGCCGATGTCAGTGGCTTTTTCTTTATTGTAAAAGTGCATCCGTGAATAGTTCTTAGTGATATCTCACAAAAGAAAGGGACTGTATGCTGTCGCKTAATTGATGAGCAGATTAAAAGTGAATGGCTGTTTAGTTTGCGTGCTTAGATATATCACTCAGAATGTTCTTAGTATGATGGTGAAGTGGGTTTTTATTGTTTTAAATTTTCTTTAACCGCTAACCACCAAGACACCATGACTTTTCTATGTGAATAGACTGCGTAATTAGTCATGCCTACTCTATAAGTGTGGTGAATAAAAAGCAGATTAACTAAAAATGTCGCAGGGTTAAAAACTCGCTGTTTTTTTGTTTTATATCAAATTTAGAGGTTGCGATAGAATTGTTGAAGAAAAGAGGAAGGCACTGCAGCCTTCCCAATGATAGCTATTGTTTCTTTCTTTTCGGGGTTTTGGCGGGCTTCGGTAATACGATCATGTCGCATTCTGCGAAGTGATCTTGAAACGCGCGGTTGTTCTTATCGAAAATCACGATAAGGTTACCGAGCCCAAAGCAGGCTGTCGCAAGACGAATCAGTGCTTGTGTGGGGCGAATATTACTACCGTCAGCATTTTGAATGCGCAGGCGCCAGGCCCGCATCCCCAGCGTCTGACCGGCTTTACACCAGAAGTAGCCGTAGAATCCGCAAATCACACAGGCGAGATAGGCGGTGTAAAGAGGCTGTGCGATAGGGTGATGGGTGAGAAAATCACTGGCATCTTGATAAGGTGCCATCGACATCCCGAGCGCTTGTGCGATAGCCAATGCTGCCATCACCGCGCCGCCTGCAAGCATAAGTAATGCGGCAACAATCAAAAGATCATAAACCCAAACAGCAAGACGGCGAAAAAAACCGGCGGTTGGGCATGCAATAGAAGAAGTCTGCATGGTTTAGCTACATCCAAGTATCAAAGTCGCCGCTAGCCTAGCACATTCACTGTTTAGGTGAGTAAGCTGATAGGGCGGTTTTGCGATGTCGTTTGCTCATGATTACACCGCCTTTGATGTATTTAACCGCGAATTGGTTAAAAATAGCGCGAACAAACATTTTTTGTTTTTTAATGCTTGCACTCGAAAGGGCGGTACGTATAATTGCCAGCACTTGCCGAGATGGCGGAATTGGTAGACGCAGCGGATTCAAAATCCGCCGCCTTAACGGGTGTGAGGGTTCAAGTCCCTCTCTCGGCACCAAATCCCAAAAAGCCCCTGTCGAAAGACAGGGGCTTTTTTCGTTTATGCCGACTGAATCGTGATGACTTCACAATCCTCGGGTATCGCGCAAGGCAAAGCGAACACGGCAAGGTATTATCGAGCCGTGGTTGTCACAGGGAGTGGTATGGTGCAGGTTCGCTATCAAGACATCGCCGTTTGGGTAAAAACGCAAATCGATCAAAGGGTGTGGCAAGCCGGTGAGCGGATCCCTTCCGTTCGTGAGATGAGCCGCCTCCAACATGTTAGCCCAATGACTGTCATGCGCGCTTATGAGCAGTTAGAAGCGGATGGCTGGGTTGAGGCTCGCCCCAGAGCTGGATACTTTGTGCGTCCGCATTACAATCAATTGTCTTCCGACTCTTTGGCGCGTCCTCAAGCAGACTCTCATTGGCTGCAGGCGCATCAAGATGTCTTTGATGTGATTAGCGCGAGCAAGTCAGGCTCGTGCTTTCCGTTCGGCTCGGCGTTCCCTGATCCCACTTTATTTCCCATGCAAGCGTTAGGACGGGCGATGGCACGAGTCCTTCGTCAATCATCGCATCCAGATTATCTCACCATGCTTCCTCCCGGTGATGAAGGTTTGCGTCGCATGATTGCGCAGCGCTACCTGCGGCAAGGAATAAAGGTGGCGATGGATGAGATCATCATCACCAATGGTGCCATCGAAGCGTTAAGCCTATCACTGGCGGCCCTGACTCAGCCCGGGGATAAAGTGATCATCGAAGCGCCAGCCTTTTATGGGGTGCTGCAAACCCTTGAGCGGTTGCAACTGGAGCCCGTGCCCGTGCCGGTCGATCCTGAAACGGGAGTGAATATAAACGCGCTTGAAGCTGCGTTGAGTACTCACCACGTCGCTGCTTGCTGGCTGATGAGTAACTTTCATAACCCAACGGGGGCATCGATTCCTGAAAAAGATAGACCAGCACTGGTATCACTGCTCGCGCGTCACCAAGTCCCTTTAATAGAAGACGATGTCTATGGTGAGCTCTTTTTCTCTGAATCACGCCCCATGCCACTGAAGTGTTATGACAGCCAAGGGCTAGTTTTGCATTGTGGGTCGTTTTCGAAACAGTTAGCGCCTGGTTTCAGGGTCGGTTGGGTGGCGGCAGGATGTTATGCCACACAAATTGAAAAGCGACAGTATGTGTCCAGTTTATCTGTGGGTGCCCCTAACCAGCTCGCTATCGCGCATTATTTGCAGCAGGGTGGGTATGACGCACACCTGCGCCGTTTGCGCACTGCCTTGTTACAGCGCAAACACGCCGTACGTGACAGCCTGCGCCGTATTTTGCCGATGAGTGCATCGGTCACCGACCCTCAAGGTGGCTACTTCTTATGGGTCGCACTGAATAATGGCATGGACACTCGCCAGCTATTTCGAGAACTCTTGCCCTATGGCATTACACTCGCACCGGGCGCTTTGTTTGCCACTGATGATCGGTTTAACGACTGCTTCCGCTTAAACTTCTCTATCAGTGAGCCTGAGACTGTTGATGCTGATACGCCAGCGAGCGTTGACAGCGGCCTTACACAGATTGCGACTGTGCTCTCATCTTTATCAATAGCCGATACTGTTACAGCTAAATAGCGGTGGCTTTGTACTAATCCCGTCACTGGCCCTAGGCATACACTAACTGGGCACACACTTTAGGGAGAGAAAAGGATGAAATCAGAGCTAAGCATGATGGTCGTTGCGATTATCTGCGCGGCCCTACTGATTCTGGGCCATGTCATCATTATTGAAACATTGGCTTACTACACGTGGGCTGAATGGACCGCTGGCGCCATCCCTTTTGTACTTTTCTTTATGGCGTGGGCGTCTATTCGACATTGCCGCGCGAAAGAGCGGGCAGAAGAGCGCCAGAATCAGCATTAATTGAACGGTAATCTTTGGCGTCTTGACGGTTTTTGTTTGTTTTATAGACAAACAAACCGCAAGGCGCATTTTTTTTATATTTAGGGGTTGCGGGAAAAACTGAAATCTCTATACTGCGCTTCCTGTCGACGGGGCAATGAGACGCAAGTCACGAAATGCCGACCACTAAATCGACACGCTCTTTAACAATTTGACCTATGCAATCTGTGTGGGCACTCGTTGAGAATAGACAAAAAGATTTATTCGATGAACTGAGTGACCAAACGACAACTTTTATAGTTGGCGGCAGGCCTAACACATGCAAGTCGAGCGGAAACGGCAGTATTGAAGCTTCGGTGGATTTACTGGACGTCGAGCGGCGGACGGGTGAGTAACGGCTGGGAACCTGCCCTRACGAGGGGGATAACCGTTGGAAACGACGGCTAATACCGCATAATGTCTACGGACCAAAGGTGGCCTCTACATGTAAGCTATCGCGTTGGGATGGGCCCAGTTAGGATTAGCTAGTTGGTAAGGTAACGGCTTACCAAGGCGACGATCCTTAGCTGGTTTGAGAGGATGATCAGCCACACTGGGACTGAGACACGGCCCAGACTCCTACGGGAGGCAGCAGTGGGGAATATTGCACAATGGGGGAGACCCTGATGCAGCCATGCCGCGTGTGTGAAGAAGGCCTTCGGGTTGTAAAGCACTTTCAGCAGTGAGGAAGGTAGTGTACTTAATACGTGCATTGCTTGACGTTAGCTGCAGAAGAAGCACCGGCTAACTCCGTGCCAGCAGCCGCGGTAATACGGAGGGTGCGAGCGTTAATCGGAATTACTGGGCGTAAAGCGCATGCAGGCGGTTTGTTAAGTCAGATGTGAAAGCCCGGGGCTCAACCTCGGAACCGCATTTGAAACTGGCAGGCTAGAGTCTTGTAGAGGGGGGTAGAATTTCAGGTGTAGCGGTGAAATGCGTAGAGATCTGAAGGAATACCAGTGGCGAAGGCGGCCCCCTGGACAAAGACTGACGCTCAGATGCGAAAGCGTGGGTAGCAAACAGGATTAGATACCCTGGTAGTCCACGCCGTAAACGATGTCTACTTGGAGGCTGAGGTTTAAGACTTTGGCTTTCGGAGCTAACGCATTAAGTAGACCGCCTGGGGAGTACGGCCGCAAGGTTAAAACTCAAATGAATTGACGGGGGCCCGCACAAGCGGTGGAGCATGTGGTTTAATTCGATGCAACGCGAAGAACCTTACCTACTCTTGACATCCAGA
>NZ_MUFL01000134.1:0-4687 GCF_001995355.1 Salinivibrio sp. PR919
AAATATCAGCTTAGATAACTATATTTCTACTGAAAACATGCTGCCTGAAAAGAAAGGTATAACCTCAGCATCCAAGCTTCCTACAGCTAAAACAGTAGCTGCATACAAGCCTGGCAATATATTAAAAATATCAGCTTAGATAACTATATTTCTACTGAAAACATGCTGCCTGAAAAGAAAGGTATAACCTCAGCATCCAAGCTTCCTACAGCTAAAACAGTAGCTGCATACAAGCCTGGCAATATATTAATTTCTAATATTCGCCCCTACTTCAAAAAGATTTGGCTAGCCGAGCGCTGCGGGGGACGTTCTAACGATATTCTAGGTTTTGAATCTATCAGTCCAACTACCACTCTATATCTTATGAACTTGCTCTCTCAGGACAAGTTTTTCGAGTACATGACCAGAACTTCTAAAGGCGCAAAAATGCCACGAGGAGACAAAACTGCAATTATGAACTGGAGTTTAGTTATTCCACCAATTCAATTGCGGCAAACCTTTTCCAGTGTTGTGGAACAGTTTTACGAGTTAATCCCAAAAAATAATTTACAAAACGGAAGCTTAGTGGCGCTTCGCGACACCCTGCTACCCAAACTACTCTCCGGCGAATTACCGTTGGAACAGGCAGAAAAACTGGCAGAGGTTAGCTAAACGCTAATGAGGCTGCGCAATCACAGCGAGTGAGATAAAGAATAAAAAGGAATAGCGGATGATTACCGAAGACCAGCTGGAGCAGCTCTGCCTCGATTGGTTTAAAACACTGGGCTATCAATACGCGCTTGGTTACGATATCGCCCCTGACGGCGACCGCCCTGAGCGCGATGACTACCACCAAGTCACCTTAAAAGGGCGGCTGCTTAACGCCCTTTCCGCGCTGAACCCACAGGTGCCGCATGACACCTTGGTGGCAGTAGCCAAAACCGTCTCCACCCCAGATTCACCAGTGCTGATTAAAAGTAACAAAACCTTCCATCACTATGTGATTGAAGGCGTGCCAGTGGAATACAGTGTATGGCAAGACGGCAAACAGACCACCAAACATGATCGTGTCAGGCTGATTGACTTCACCCATCCCGATAACAATGACTGGTTAGTAGTGAATCAGTTCACCCTCACGGGCACGAAAGGCAATCGTCGTCCTGATGTGGTGGTCTTTATTAACGGCCTGCCTATCGCGGTGATTGAGCTCAAAAATCCTGCCGACGAACACGCTGATATTTGGAAAGCTTACAACCAAATTCAAACTTACAAAGACGAGCTTAGTGACTTATTTATATTTAACGAAGCCCTGGTGATCTCAGATGGGACGAGGGCACGGGTTGGCTCGCTAACCGCAAACCAAGAACGCTTTTTACCTTGGCGCACCATTGCCAGCGAAGACGACAAACCCCTCAATGAGTTTGAGCTCGAAACCCTGATCCGTGGCTTTTTCAATCGCGCCCTACTGCTCGACTATATCCGCTATTTTGTCCTGTTTGAGCAAAGCGGCGACACCACCATTAAGAAAATTGCCGGTTATCATCAATTCCATGCCGTGCGCGAGGCCGTCAAAGCAACAGTTATTGCCGCCAACACCACCAACCAAGTGGCAGAGCCGCGCGCCAACTATGCCAATACCGTTAAGCCTGGCAGTAAAAAGGCGGGTGTGGTGTGGCATACCCAAGGTAGCGGTAAAAGCATTTCGATGGTGTGTTATGCCAGCAAGCTGTTACAACAGCCAGAGATGAACAACCCTACCTTGGTAGTGGTCACCGACCGTAACGATCTGGACGGTCAGCTGTTTAACACCTTTACCATGGCGCAAGACACCCTCAAGCAATTGCCACAGCAAGCCGAGGATCGAGAGTCCCTGCGCGATTTACTCGCCAGTCGCCAATCAGGTGGGATCATTTTCACCACCGTGCAAAAGTTTTCGTTGCAGGACGATGAGTCGTTTCACCCTCAGTTATCGCAGCGTGGCAATATTGTGGTGGTCTCTGATGAAGCGCACCGCAGCCAATACGGCAACAAAGCAAAACTTCGCGAAGTAAGAGACGCTAATGGGCAAGTGGTAGATCACCGCTATGTGTATGGCTACTCACAATACATGCGCGATGCGCTGCCGAATGCCTCTTTTATTGGCTTTACCGGCACGCCTATTTCGCAAGACGACAAAGACACTCGCGGTGTGTTTGGGGATTACGTCTCGATTTATGATATTCAAGATGCGGTCGAAGATGGCGCTACCGTGCCCATTTACTATGAGTCCCGCCTTGCCAAACTAGACATTAACCAAGACGACATCGAAGCGCTGAATGAGCAAGTCGATGAAGAAATCGGCGAAGACGAAGAGCTCAGCACCCGCGAGAAGCTAAAATCTACGTGGTCAGCACTCGAAAAACTGGTGGGTGCCGCGCCCCGCATTGAACAAGTGGCGGCTGATTTAGTCGAGCACTTTACCACCCGCACCGCGACGTTCCCCGGTAAAGCGATGATCGTAGGGATGAGCCGCGAAATCTGTGTTGATCTTTACAACGCGATTGTTGCAAACAAGCCCGAGTGGCACGACCCTGACCCGCACAAGGGCGCGATAAAAATCGTGATGACGGGCAGCGCGTCGGATAAAGAAAAGATGCAGCCCCACATCTACGATAAGAAAACCAAGAAGCTGTTTGAGAAGCGCTTTAAAGACGTGGACGATGAGCTGCAATTGGTGATCGTGCGCGATATGTGGCTGACCGGCTTTGATGCCCCCTGCTGCCATACCATGTATGTTGATAAACCGATGAAAGGCCACAACCTGATGCAGGCGATCGCGCGGGTCAATCGGGTGTTTAAAGACAAACCCGGCGGGCTGGTCGTGGACTATATCGGCATTGCTAACGAACTGAAAAACGCGCTAAAAACCTACACCAATAGCCAAGGTAAGGGCAAACCCACCGTCGATACCGCCGAAGCCTTCGCGGTGTTGATGGAAAAAATCGATGTGGTCCGCGGTATGTTTGCCACTCCCGTTGATGGTGAGGTGTTCCACTACCGCCCAGACTTTGAAACCCAAGCTATTCGCCTACTGCCCGGCGCGCTGAACCATATCGCGGGCCTGTCGCACCGCAACAGCAAAGGGGAAGAAGTCCGCGACGGCAAACGCCGCTATCTCGATACCATGGCCGCACTGATGAAGGCATATTCCCTGTGTAATACGCTGGATGAAGTAGAGGGGTATAAAAACGAAATCGCCTTTTACGGTGCCATTAAGACGGCCTTTTTGAAGCACTCCACCGTGGATAAGAAGCGCAGCGACGAAAGCCGCAACTCCGCACTGCGTCAGATCCTTGATAACGCCATTGTCGCAGACGGGGTCGATGACATATTCAGCACCGTGGGGCTGGAAAAGCCCAACATTGGCCTGCTGTCGGAAGAGTTCTTGGAAGAGGTGAAAGATCTCAAAGAGAAGAACCTTGCGGTTGATCTGCTAGAGCGACTCTTACGTGATGAAGTGAAAGCGCGGATGAAAAACGATGTGGTACAAGAGAAAAAGTACTCCGACCGCATTATGTCAACGCTGCAAAAGTACCATAACCGCAGCATTGAAACCGCGCAGGTGATTGAAGAGCTGATCCGCTGGGCCAAAGAGATGCAAGCCGACGCCAGCATGATGGACGAGCTGGATCTTAATGTAGACGAAATCGCTTTCTATCGCGCACTGGTCGTGAACGAGTCATCGGTGCGTGAGCTTGGCAATGATACGCTCCGGAAATTAGCAATTGAGCTAACCCGCCAGTTACGAAAATCAGCAACGGTTGATTGGCAAAAGCGCGACAGTGTGCGCGCACGCATGCGCAATATTGTCCGCCGCCTACTCCGCCGCTGGAAGTATCCGCCTGATAAAGCCGAAGAAGCCACCAAGCTGGTCTTGGAGCAAGCCGAGGCATTAGCAGACGGTTGGTATAGTTAACGGAAGAGAAACCGGCCAATATGCATTCCCACGCAGGAGCGTGGGAACGAGTGATGCATCAGCTTCGGTATGCATTCCCACGCCGGAGCGCGGGAGTCTTCACGGTGTGCGTGGCCGCAGCCAAAAACTAGAATTAAAGATGTTGGTTTATGGATAACAAGGCACTAAGGATTTTTTTCCTAACCCTATTAGCGGTTTCAACCAATGGAGCAGCTCAAGGTAGGGCGACATACCCTGAAAACAAAGAGTTATTACTTGGTAGATACGCAGGTAAAGAACTTGTTATTAACCGGATTACGCCAAACTTTGCTGTTATGTACGATATATCAAGCTTTAGGATATATGGTCATGATTTTACAATAGATAAGCATACTCGCTATTACGGCAAATCAGGTATGGCAGACTACTCTTAGATCATTACTGAAAACGTGAATTGCCGGGACGGATTTATATCAAATTCATCTCTGGGATTTTATGCGACTTACTCATTAGATATGCAAGTAGAATTTAACGCTCCTAGTTTGCCTAAGAGTGAGGAGCCGTTGGGTCGATTTGAACAAGATACGTGCAGACTACTCTCAGATACTGGATTTAAGTCAGCTGGACTAAGCCAACATGAGGGATTAGAACAGTATAAAAGTGCCATGCTTGAGTTTAGCGTGAAAATGTTTGAATTAGCTCCGCCTAGCGTATTCGCTATACCTGATCTTATTAATAATCCGTTGGGGGTAGCACAAGGAAACGACGCGATAC
>NZ_MUFL01000135.1:0-4490 GCF_001995355.1 Salinivibrio sp. PR919
GCAAGGCACCGAGAGAAAAGTCGAGATAGGAAACAAGATATTCGTGTGATCACTAAGGGTTGAGGGAGTTTGGTATGCTCAACCCTTTTGAAACATAATGTTATTGGTGCGCTAACGCCAAAAACGCCTCAACCTCTGCACGAGAAGGAATCGAGGTTTGTGCGCCACGCTTTGTCACGGATAATGCCGCCGCGGCATGCGCAAAGCGAATTGCCTGATAAAGTGTCTGTCCCTCTATCAGTCCTGTCACCAATGCCCCATTAAAGGTATCGCCCGCGGCTGTGGTATCGACGGCATCGACACGGAACCCAGGAATAAGCTGGCCCGCTTGTTCGCCTTTTTCACTCAGCCACACGCCTTGTTTACCGAGAGTGATCAGGACAATCCCTACCCCTTTTTCATGGAGCACGTCCGAAGCCGCTTGCGCACTGGCAGTGTCAGTTACCGCGATACCGGTCAGGCTTTGGGCTTCTGTTTCATTCGGGGTAATAATATCGACTGCAGCAAGAAGCGCGTCGCTCAGCGGTGCGGCAGGGGCGGGATTAAGCACCACCTGTGTCTTTGCCGCTTTGGCATGAAACGCCGCCTTTTCAATGCCGCACATCGGTGTTTCTAACTGCATCAGTAAATAGTCAGCGTCGGCGATTTTAGTGAGATCATCGCTGATGGTCTCCGCTGTCAGAGTCGCATTGGCTTCTGCCGAGAGTGCAATACTGTTCTCACCTTGATCAGTCACTTGGATCATCGCAATCCCGGTCGGCGTATCAGGCTGTACCTTTATCGCACTGACATCCATCCCCTCTTGCGCATAAGACTGACGAATCTGCTGGCCAAAAGCGTCTTCACCCACACTGGCAATAAAGGCAACATCAGCACCGCAACGCACCGCCGCGACCGCTTGATTGGCCCCTTTCCCACCGGCAATTACGGCATAATCGTGGCCGTGTAATGTCTCGCCCGGACGCGGAAAGTGAGGGACACGTAAAACATGATCAGCATTGACGCTGCCAAGAACAACCAATCGGCTCATTACTCTTCCTTACCGTTTTTAATCAGGTGTGTGCGCAATTAATTCACCCAGTGATGTCACTATTTATATTTTTATGACATGTATATAGACAGGGTGTCTAACCACACTTGCAATGCGTGTTGTATGGTATCAAAAACGACGATAGAAAGGCTTTTCATCATACCAATTAAGTGCAACACTCAAGCCAACAGAAAAACAGCTAGCTGTCATACGATACCCAAACCACTTGGAGTGGCAGGTAAGCGGTGAGAGCCCCATAAGCATAGGCCAGCAATGTGATTGGGAAGGGAACGCACGCAACCAGTACCGCTGTCGCTTCAAGCAGGAGAGAGTGACCACAATTTTAATTTTCAGCGTATGCGCATAACAGGAGAACACGCATTGCCGTACTTTTCTCGACAAACACTCATTAATTTTTTGTGTTTCGCTTACTTTGCGACACTGCTTGCCACACCAGATTCATATAAGTACATCGCGATTTTATTGGCCCTTACCGCCTTAGCCCTACTACCAAGGACTTATCGATTCCTTAAAAGCCCGCCGGCTCTACTCGTGACGGCGTCTTTTATGTTGTACTTTTTGGTTACTCTGGCGTTCGCAGTACCAAGTGGACAGTACGAGCAGCTCGATATGCCGAGCCGTGTTTTATTGGCCGTAATAATTTTTGCGTGCTTACTGAGGTATCCACCCTCGCTCAAGGCCGTTTTATATGGCTGCAGCATTGGAGCTTCTGTGGTTGGGGTTATTGCCCTCTATCAACATTACGGAATGGGGATCCGTGCACTGTCTAGCGGTGGATTCATGTCCATTCAGGTCGCTGGCATGGCGGCAAGCTTAAGTGTGTTTAGCATTTTTGCTTATATTTTTGGCTGCCAGCGTTCGTTGCCTGTTTTAAAAAAAATCGCCTTTGTCGGTATCACCTTGGGATTTGTGGCGACATTGCTCAGTGGCGGCCGTGGCGCATGGGTTGTGACACCATTCGTGGCGCTATGGGCGGTCATTTATTATCGAAACACCTTTAACCGTCGCGATTATATGGCGATGGCAGCAAGCGTCACTCTGATTGTAGTTACCGCTATCGTGCCCGCCTTGCATCGAGCAGGCTTGGTCTTTTCCGATCTCGATCAATATCAAACTGTAAAAAGTGTTGAGCTGGCTACCGAGCAAGCACCTGAAATGAAACCCAAAATAAAAACATCTTCGGGAACTCGTGTAGAATTGTGGCGAACTGCATGGCTGTTGTGGACAGATAACCCATTGACAGGAACCGGTTACGATCGATTTACCGAGAAAAAACAGGATTTGGTTGACCAACGTATTGTTGACCCAGTCGTTATGCTATTTAGCCGCGCACACAACCAGTTGCTAGAAGAGTTGCAAATAAAAGGGATAATTGGCGGTTTAGCTCTGGTATTTTTACTCTTAGCCCCTTGGGTGGCTACGAAAAAAATACAATGTAAACCTCATTCTGATCAAGGTTTTGCCTGCGTTGTTTTACGTTGTCACATTGTGCTAATTGCCGGATACATGCTCACCCAGCACTATATTAATCACCATTCAGGGATTCTATTTTTCACACTCGGCGTGGTGATCTTTGCAAGCATGGCGTTGAGACTAGAAAGGTCCTAGGGAGAATAATACGGAATACAGAGCACAAAGAGCAAGAGCGCCGATGCGGGTGCGAGGCGGCTTTTACCGGCTCTTCCTATTTACTCCCGTGTTCCGTACTCTGTAAATATTACTGACTCAATACCGATAAAAAATTAGGCAACATCACCATGAATGTACTCGTCACCGGTGGCACGGGATATATTGGCAGCCATACCTGTATTCAACTTATCCAACAAGGTTACTCACCTGTTGTGGTCGATAACCTTTGTAATAGCAAAAAAGTCGTGCTTGATAGGATTGAGCAAGTGTCCGGCGTTCGCCCTATTTTTATCCAAGGGGATATACGCGACGATGCTTTCTTAAAGTCTGTGTTTGATGAATACACCATCGACAGCGTGATCCATTTTGCAGGGCTAAAAGCGGTCGGCGAGTCGGTTGAAAAGCCACTCAAATACTACGACAACAATGTGTCTGGCACCTTACGTCTGGTGCAAACCATGGAAGCTGCGAATGTTAAATCGCTTATTTTTAGCTCTTCGGCTACCGTTTATGGCGACCCTGCGTCAGTGCCGATTAAAGAGAATTTTCCCACCTCAGCGACCAATCCCTATGGGCGCAGCAAATTAATGGTGGAAGAATGCCTCCGGGATTTTCAACACGCAAACCCGGATTGGAGTATCACTCTGTTACGTTACTTTAATCCTGTTGGCGCGCACACATCGGGACTGCTCGGAGAGGATCCACGTGGTACGCCGAATAATCTGCTGCCTTTTGTTGCTCAAGTGGCAGTGGGACGACGCCAAAAGCTGGGGATATTTGGTAACGATTATCCCACCCCCGATGGTACTGGCGTACGCGACTATATTCATGTGGTTGATCTTGCTGATGGCCATTTAGCGGCACTAGAAAAAATGGCCCATCAACCCGGCACCCACATTTTTAATCTCGGCACTGGCCAAGGTAAGAGCGTGTTAGACATGGTATATGCGTTTGAGCGTGTTGCCGAGCGCCCCATTCCCTATGAATTCAAACCGCGACGCGCGGGTGATGTTGCCGAATGCTATGCTGACCCAACTTATGCTGAGGCTATATTGGGCTGGAAGGCCAAGAGAGGGCTTAATAGCATGGTTGAGGACACGTGGCGCTGGCAGTCGAATAACCCGGATGGATATGGGGACTAGAGACTAGAAAGATTCTAGGGCCTAGGATCCTAGGTCCTAGGTCCTAGGGCCTAGGGCCTAGGGAACAGAATACCGATGACAGAGTACAGAAAGAGCAAGAGCGCCGATGCGGTTGCGAGGCGGATCTCCCTGCTTTACCGCACATTTAAGATGAAATATCTGTGATGTATACGGTATTTATTTTACTTCTCGGTGTTTAGCTATTAGAGTTTACTAGTGTCTGCGTTTGCAGACGTTTTTGTATTAATGCAAAAATCATGGAGAGACAAATGAAGAAAATTGCAACAGGCTTGATTGCTATGCTGTTCGCTGCAAGCACAATGGCCGCAACCGAGGCGGCACCGGGTGCTGCAAGCGGTAGTGGTGCGAGCGCAGGTGCCGGTGCGAGCGCGGGTGCCGGTGCGAGCGCAGGTGCTGGCGCTGCGGGCGCAGGTGCGGCGGGTGCTGCAGCTGCCGGCGGTGTTGCAGCTGGTACCGTTGCTGCCGGTGTTGCGGCGGCGGCTGCCGTAGGTGCTGCTGTCGCAGCTGCGAGTAATGATGACAACGATGCGTCAAACTCTACCTCATTAAGCGCTGGACAGTAATCGCTGAGGTTCGAAACGGTGGCTATAGGTAAACCTATAGCCATTTTTCTATCACCGCCACGCCGCCCAACCACCACTTATGAC
>NZ_MUFL01000136.1:0-4453 GCF_001995355.1 Salinivibrio sp. PR919
GTGATACGTTGATATCTCATCGCCCACAAAGCCGCATGCACGGTAAAAAGGCGCTGCATTGAGGGTGGATTCGAGCGTTAGCAATCGCAAGCCCTGTTCTTTCGCTAGGTGCTCTAAAAACTGGAGCATCTTTTTCGCCGCGCCCCTGCCACTGTAATCTGGCTCAACAAAGATGGCATCAACTACACCAGTTTGTGTGTTGAGCTTACCGCTACCGATAACCTGCCCGTCTATTTCAGAGACGTAAAACGTATCAACCACGTCGGCAATAAAACGCTCAGACACGCTACCCTGCGTCCAAAGTGAAAGCTGCTCTTCCGTATAGTGTGCCGAACACTTTGCTAAAATAGCTCGGTTTCTTAAATCAAAAATAGCTTGTGCATCGCTTTGGCTAGCTTTTCTAATGATGATCAAAACGCGTCCTTGTTTGTGTGGGTCGAGTGGCTGTGTGTTGTGTAGAGAAGGTAAAGAGTTTGTATTCTTGTCTGGCTAAGCGGAGCAAGTCCAGTATCATCTTAATGCCTTTGCTATGTTTGTAGCTAATTGAGGCTACTGACCGTTTAAAAACTACGTCTACTCAATTCTTTTGTGGCGTTGATCTCGCCAACTACCACTTTTCTCTTCACGCGGTGAATGACCACGGAAAAGTCATTCTCCATAAATCTGTTTCACGCGCTAAGCTACTGGCTAAATTAGCAAATATGCCTACGATGTGCATAGGTATTGAGGCCTGTAGTGGGGCACATTATTGGGCCAGAGAATTCAACAAGCTCGGCCACGATACCCGCATCATGGCCGCAAAGTATGTCGATCCTTATCGCACAAGAAGAAAAAATGACCTGAACGATGCCGTTGCCATTTGTGACGCTGTTCAGCGTCCAAACAGCCGGTTCATTCCTGTTAATTCACTCGAACGCCAAGCGATTATCGCGAGTCATCATGTACGTGAACATTGGGTCAATGAACGTGCGCTTGGGTTAGCTGAGGCCCTGTCACAGGATTGCAGGCAGCGGTGAGACCGCAGTAAGAGACCTTCTATATGTGTTTGCCGTAAGCAACGACTTAATGGCATAAATGACAGTACGAAGTAGACGACTTTGTTGTTCGAGAGCATTGGCTGCTGAAGCAGCCAATGCCAACAAAAAACGCTATTGCCTATTGACCGGAGAAGAGCTCATATGTGTTATGTGTCATTCCGCCGGCCAGTAGATCTTGACCAGGGGAATGAGCACACGGCCCTCCATATCGAAGGCTTCATAGTGGCTGATTATCAGGGAGGTAAGTTCGTCTGAACTCAGCAGCGTAAGTGGAACATTTGAACGGYCAGCCTCGTATTTCGCATCTTTAGAAAAGCCGCCTGTGCTGACGTAAAGCGCACGATCACCTTCGCGTAGGGCACCTAGAAAACTACGTATCTCTTGTGATCCCATGGTGGTGTTTTGCTGGTGTTTGACTTCGACTTTTATTCTTGGTGATTCGAGCCCTAAGCCATCCGGTGAAGCAAATACATCCACGCCACGATCAGGACCTTTGGGCGTGACCTTAGTTTTGTAGCCCATGGCTCTGAGAAGCGCAGCGACCAATTCTTCCATCTCCTCAGCCGACAACGCCAACACTCTGTCTCGAATTAGTTCGTGCGCCCGTGAAACTGTGTCTTCTTTTAAAAGGTCAAGCTCTTCTTTCTCTTCCTTCGGACCAACGGGAGTGGCATCTGTAGTGCTTCCGGACAACACAGCATCGATATCAGCTGCGACTTCTTCGTTGACGCTAAAAAGAGTTAATGTGCTCCCGAGAGAGTTCCTCGARCTCACCTTGAGCTTATCTCTAGGCACCTCACCTACCCAGTTCACCTTTCTGCACTGGGCGTGATCCCGAACGGCGTCAGTTCTGTATTCGTAATCACCTACTATTTCACCGACAAGATAAATTCTTGTTTCTGGGTTGTACGAGATGACTTTCGACCCCTTATCCAACAAGTTTCGAAATTTGAAGATCATTGCGACGGCATTTCCTGCCTTCGAAGCATGCTCTCCCGGATAAGCCTCTGTGTATCTGGCGCGTATTTCATCCTGACTCACTGCATTGGTTAAATCACCAACAGCGTTCCAACCGATGGCGATGTACCCCTTAGCGAAGTCATCGATCACATACGCGCTTTCACCAGCCCGGACCATCCACATTGATTCACTCACAGTCTCCTCCTCTCTGCTGTTTTTTTTTGACACATAACGCTAAGAACAGTTGCAAAATATTTGGCACTACACTTTGGGAACCAAAATTCGTGACATATATTTTGTCAATCGCTTCGCCTTGTTAAGGCGCTAATCTCGAATCACGTGCTGTTGCCTGCGATTCTCATCTATCTCAAGTATTTCTTTTCCCTTAGCCAACTGTTCTTCTGATGGTTCTGGCAGTTCTGAAAACCATTTTTCCCAACGTTTTGAGATAGCATTAATAGATACCTCGTCAAACATTCCTTTGTGCAATTGTTTTTTAATCAGTGGATACAATTGAGGAGCAAGCTCTTTACCCTCTATATGACGCTTAAATATCCATATGTATATATCAACTAGCTCCAAACCTACGCTTTCCGTACCCGGAGTGCATTCGATAGGAACTGTTGGCATGTTCCTGTAATCTACAACGGGAAGTCCGGGCCCCAATGCCATTGGTTCACCGAACTTAGATGCATTTTGATAGTGCTCTGTAATTATCTCTTGGGCTATGTTAAATTGTGATTGTCTATCAACAATTACTTTCTTAGATTTGGATTTCGATTTTTCGAGCCGCCGAGCAATTCCGTGTAATACAGATTGAAACCCGATTAAGTTAGGTGATATTTGTAATCGATCTTTTTTAGATGCTGCATTATAAGAAATTTTACTTGGGTTCTTAATAACCCATTTCAACGCATCGAAAATAAGCGTTTTTGACCGTTCATCCGGCAACCAATGAACCCTATCTAGCACTCTATTACACACATTAATCAGATGTTCATTTGCCAACTCATCTTTGATGGTAATTCGCGCTGTCCAAGCTTCTTTTGCCATTTCTTCGTCAAATAAATATGCGATCTTCAATAACAACACATACCGCATTGGTGTCCAATAACCGGTCCAAGTTATAGCAGGATTTACACCTTGATCAAACACCTGATCAAAAAAAGCAATAATTGCATGATCTGCTTTTGCTACACGATAAAAATCAAACTTGGTGTCATATTTTTTCTGTATTTTCTCAAGATCTTTGACTATCTCAGCTAAACGCCCATTACCTAATTCAGCTGCATGTAAACGCTCCACATTAAGCTTTGCTCTTAGCTTTTTGACAACATCCAAAGCCAATACATCTACATTCAGTTTTGAACTCAATACTCCGTAATACAAAAACGGTTGATTCTCATCAAATAGCTCCAAGCCCGTTTGACCACTTTCATCTACATAAAAGTACATATATGTTCCTTTGTACACTTTGCGCCTTAACGCCCGCAACACCGGACAATTTGGAGCGCAGCGGAAAATTGTTCCGAGTGATTGCGCTTGTTAGAGGCTATTCATGTAGCCATTAAGCTCTGTTATTAGCTGTGACGTATGATCCTTGTGTTCGTCTTTTATGATTCGCTTGCTATCAAGAAGACCATCTACAGCTTCGGTTGCCTTTCTTTCCTTTTTCGTTCGTATATCCTCTGCACATATATGAACAAAATGAAAATCTGGAAATTCCGATTTAAGCTTAGGAACCTCGTCAGCCTTATCTCCATCTAGGATTGCAGCTACTTTCTTAAATCCTAGATCTTGTAGAAGGAAGCAYATAAAACTAATATTCGATGCTCCTCCGGCTCCCCAACCGAAAAATGAAGCCGATATATCTAGGCCCAGCTGTTCCGCAATATTGGGAAATAAAAGAACATCTTCTTGACCTTCAACGACGATAACTCCATCCTCCTGAAAAAATAACTCCCTTGCATCTAACCCAAATGTATGCGGGTTATAAATATTACCGCTAGCTAGTTTTTCAATTACTCCTCTTCCATCAGCGGATAGTTGATAGATTTCGGTTCCACTTCCATCATTGATGACTCGCACCAGTTGCGATCCATTGATAATTGACTTGATATCAACGAAATAGGGTGAATGAGTCGAGATAATAATCTGTCTATCTTTAGAATAATCGTTCAGGAGATTAAATACACGTTTTTGTAAAGCAGGGTGCAGCGAAAGCTCGGGCTCATCTATAACAATGACGTCGCCAGGCTTTGAATCGTACAAGGAGTCAACAATGGCAAATATGCTCACAATGCCCTCGCCCATACCATCACTAGTATGAGAGTTATCACCATTATAGAATTTTAGAAAATATTGCCCCTGATCAGATTGATCAATCGACCATTCGGGTTTAAATGGCAAGACTTTATGAAGAATTTCATTAAACGCTTCTTGATTTTCCAATATAT
>NZ_MUFL01000137.1:0-4429 GCF_001995355.1 Salinivibrio sp. PR919
TAGCGCTAATTTCTTCATGACATTCCATTTATAATTATCAAGCTTCCAGTACCACTACTTCGTTACCGTCATGGTACAATAACCGATCAAAAACCGAGCACGGTTATTTTACACAAATTCACACAAAAGTAATCAGTCTACTACACCAAGACGAGACGGAGTTAACAGTGGAGCAATCGCTTAATTACCGTAACACCCAATTTGTTACCAGCGCACCCGATATTCGCCATCTGCCTGATAATACTGGGATAGAAATCGCGTTTGCTGGTCGTTCCAACGCCGGCAAGTCTAGCTCCCTTAACCGTCTTTGTGACCAAAAGAGCCTTGCAAAGACCAGTAAGACGCCGGGGCGGACACAATTAATTAACCTTTTTAAGGTGGACGATGGTTGCCATATTGTCGACCTGCCCGGCTATGGTTTTGCCCAAGTGCCACTGGAGATGAAAGAAAAGTGGCAACGTTCGCTGGGTGAATACCTACAAAAACGCGAGCAGTTGGGCGGACTGGTGGTGTTGATGGATATTCGTCATCCCATGAAGGATCTTGATCAACAGTTGATTCATTGGGCGGTGCAATCCAACCTGCCTGTCATGGTGTTACTGACCAAAGCCGATAAACTAAAATCCGGCGCCCGTAAGCAACAACTGATGAAGATCCGTGAAGCCGCACTGGCGTTTTGTGGCGATGTAGAGATTGAATTGTTCTCATCCCTAAAAGGCATTGGCGTCGATAAGCTTCGCCGTAAGCTCGACACTTGGTACCACCAAGCGCCTGAGGAGAGCGTTCTCGACGAGACTTCCCCTGATGCAGAGCCGGAGTGATCGCCTCTTATACGCCGAGTAAGCTGAATTTATGAGCTCGTCTAGCCTGAAGATGGCAGAGAAAATAAAGTCCCCACCTGAACAGGTGGGGCAACGGGAGAGAAATAGGATTTATCTTATTATCGCGACAAGTTTTATAGACAATCGCCCATAACGCAAGTATCGCTTTGTCGAACCATTAGTCTCGCCGCACATTCACTTTGATTCCTGCCTCAAGGTCACAAAACCATCACTTCGGGCAAAATTGCCCAAAAAAAAGCCGACCCTAAGACAGGATCGGCGAATCTTTGTGCGTAAGCGATCTGATAAGACCCCGTAGACACATAAAGAACAAGAAGCTGCGCGCATTATAACCAAGCTCATCACTAAAATTAAAGTAATTACTCTAATTTTTTTGAAAAGAATGGGAATAGGCGAGCCAGCGAAACATAAAAAGGCAGTGGCAGGGTGTCTTCATCGGTTGGGAAATTGCCAATAAAAAAAGCCCCAGTCAGTATCCTGACTGGGGCTGCTGAATCAGCCAAATCCAATAACGTGAAACAAAAGGTCTGAAAGATAGAACATCTTACCTCTGTACCCTACGCCAATAACTGTATATCAAATGCACAGCGTTGAAAAGTATCCTACGTAATTTTTTTTCATAAATTTGTATCGAAATGTACAAAAAGACGCCAAAACAGCAAGATAAACGGACGAAAAAAAAGCCGACAGGGTGTCGGCTTTAGCTTTTTTGTTATTAAACCACAGGAAAAGCCGTGATTTAGTGGGCTTCACCCCAGTTATTACCGTGTCCAGACTCGGCAATCAGAGGCACGTCCAAGTCCGCCGCCGACTCCATCAGTTTCCGTACTTCACTTTCAACTTTGGATAAAGATGACGTTTTAACTTCCAGTACCAGTTCATCGTGAACTTGCATCACCAGACGGGCGTCATCCGCGGCATTGGCTTGAATCCATTGATCAACCAGTATCATCGCACGCTTAATAATATCGGCCGCGGTTCCTTGCATCGGCGCATTGATTGCCGCGCGCTCGGCCCCTTTACGACGCATCCCATTACGCGATTTAATTTCCGGCAAATAGAGACGACGGCCAAAAATGGTTTCTACATAGCCTTTTTCCGCCGCTTGCTCACGGGTGCGGTCCATGTAGGCCTTTACGCCTGGGTAGCGCTCAAAGTAGGTATCCATGTAGCTTTGTGCTTCTTGACGGCCAATCCCTAACTGACGGGACAGACCAAAAGCACTCATACCATAAATCAGACCAAAGTTAATCGCTTTGGCGCGGCGACGCTGTTCACTGGTGACCTCGTCAAGACTCACCCCCATCACTTCCGCTGCGGTGGCGGCGTGAATATCTTTGCCATCACGGAACGCTTCTAGCAAGGCTTTATCGCCGGATAGGTGCGCCATAATTCGCAATTCGATTTGCGAGTAATCGACCGCCAAAATGGTGTGATCCGGTTCCGCGGTGAAGGCTTCTCGAATACGGCGACCCTGTTCGTTACGAATGGGGATATTTTGTAAGTTCGGATCGGTGGACGATAAGCGCCCCGTCGCGGTGACGGCTTGATGATACGAGGTATGCACGCGGCCGGTTTGCGCATTGATCATGCGCGGCAATTTGTCCGTGTACGTCGATTTGAGCTTTGCCAGCCCACGATATTCCAAAATCCGTGCTGGCAGCGGGTAATCGAGTGAGAGCTCTTGCAGCACTTCTTCATTGGTTGAAGGGCTACCTGATGGGGTTTTCTTCACCACCGGCAGGCCCATTTTCTCAAACAAAATCGCTTGTAGCTGCTTGGGCGAGCTTAAGTTGAACTCTTCGCCGGCAATCTCAAACGCTTCACGCTCAAGCTCAATCAAACGAGTATGTAACGCCTCTGATTGGGTCGCCAACTTGTCTTTGTCAATTAGCACACCATGACGTTCCATACGCGACAACACGCTGACTAGCGGCATCTCGTAGAACTCAAAGATGGTTTTCAGTTTCTCGTCACTGGTGACTTTACTAATCAGGTATTGATGCAAACGCAACGTAATATCGGCATCTTCCGCCGCATAAGGTGCCGCTTGCTCAAGAGGAATTTGATTAAAGGTCAGTTGTTTCTTGCCTTTCCCCGCTATCTCTTCAAAGCTGATGCAGGTGTGCTGCAAGTAACGCTCAGCGAGGCTGTCCATGTCATGACGTCCCGCCACACTGTTATAGACGTACGATTCCAGCATGGTGTCATAGGCGATCCCTTTTAAGGTGATCCCGTGACGCGCAAACACACTGGCATCATATTTCAAATTCTGGCCGACTTTCGCCGCTGAGGGATCTTCCAACCAAGGACGCAACACCTCCAGCACCTCATCCAGCGATAATTGCGCCGGCGCTTCCAGATAATCATGCGCTACCGGTACATACGCCGCTTCACCCGGCGCGACAGCAAATGAAATTCCAACCAGATTGGCTTCCATATAGTTGAGGCTATCGGTTTCCGTATCGACCGCCACCACCTCAGCGTCACGAATTTTTTTCAGCCAAGTGTCCAGTGCGTCCCGCGTTAATAGCGTCTGGTAGCCACTGCGGTCAATCGTGGTCTCTTGTGGGATAGGCTCATCAGACACCGCCTCTTCCGGCGCATCGCCTTCATCCAGCTCTTTGAGCCAGCGGCGGAATTGTAAGTCACGATACATGGTCACCAAGGTGTCATTATCAGGCTCTTGCTTGACTAGCTGTTCAGGGGTGAAATCCAGTTCAACATCCAATTTAATCGTGGCGAGCTGATAAGACAGGTAAGCGGCGTCTTGATGCTCAGTCAGTTTTTTCGCCATGCTTTTCGCGCCGCGGAAGCTGAGCGCTGCAATCTTATCGAGGTTCGCGTAGATATCATCCAAGCCGCCTAGATTGGCAATCAACGCGGTCGCGGTTTTATCACCCACACCCGGTACGCCAGGAATGTTATCGACTTTGTCGCCCATCAAGGCAAGGTAATCAATAATATGCTCAGGACCAAAGCCATACTTTTCACGCACCGCCTCAGGATCCATCACCACATTAGTCATGGTGTTGATTAAGGTGACGTGCTCATCCACCAGCTGCGCCATGTCTTTATCACCGGTGCTGATCAGTACCGGCATTCCCGCTTTTGAGGCTTGAGTGGCGAGTGTACCAATCACATCATCGGCCTCCACCCCTTCTACCGCGAGTAAAGGCAGCCCCATGGCTTTAATAATCTTATGCARAGGTTCAATTTGCCCGCGTAGRTCATCTGGCATSGGTGGACGATTGGCTTTGTAYTGYTCRTACATRTCRTCRCGRAAYGTCTTCCCTTTGGCATCAAAAATCACCGCCACRTGTGAATGGGGAAATTGTCGCAACAAACTACGCAGCATGTTCACCACCCCAAAGACGGCTCCAGTGGGTTCACCTTGGCTATTGGTGAGATTAGGAGACGCATGGTATGCCCGGTAAAGGTACGAAGAGCCATCCACAAGGATTAACGGATTGTCGGGAAGAGTTGCCATATCAGAATCTTGGTTGCCAGTTAAACACGTTAGCTGCTAAGCATGCCACGAGTCGTCATTCCTGTTAACCACGGTTTTTCACATCCATAGCCTGAGC
>NZ_MUFL01000138.1:0-4268 GCF_001995355.1 Salinivibrio sp. PR919
GGTACATCGCGTCCCGCAGCGGGCACACCGGCAGACAGGTAGGGTGTGTAATACTGATTGGTCAGGTTAGCGATGGTGGCGCGTAGCGTAAAGTCGTCACGCGGTGTCCATTCTCCATAGAGGTTTTGGAAGAAGTAGGCGTCGCTCTCTACATTGGCGGTATGCAGTGAGGGGTTCTCTGGGATACGGTCTTGCTCATCCCAGTATTGGCCTTGCCATGCAACTTCAATCGTATCGGTTAGTTGATGGCCCACGCCGAGTGAGGCGCTGAGGGGCGGGTTGTCATACCAATACTCGTCGTCGCCGGTACTGTCACGTAGCGAGCCTTTGTGTTTGCCGCGCACCATAGAGACAGAGGCATCTGTAAACCAATCGTTGAGACGATACTGCACTTGCGCATCAAACCCGTAAGTATAGAGTCCGTCGAGATTGGTGTAGTAGCCTTCTTTTTGTTTGGTCGCATTGACCCCACGACGCTGCGCAACGTCATGAATGACATCATTCCAAAACAGTGTCACCTCTGTTGCTAGGTGATCCCCTTCGAACAAGGCATTCTGACGCTTATCAGATACGCCCAATAAATAGGCATTGATACGTGTGACTGAGAGATCGCGGCTGGTGGCAGCGCGCTTAGACGCTCTCGAAAACTGCACTGTGTAGAGCTCATCAATGGTCGGTGCCTTCAAACCATAGGCATAAGCCGCTTTTATTTGCGTGGCTGGACTCAGATCGTAGGTTAATGCAATACGCGGCTCCCAACCTTGGTGTGAGACCGCACTGTAATCGTGTCCAACGGATGGGTCATTATAGTCTGGCGCGGCGTTTGGTACCCCTTGAGAACGAATATGGCTGTAGCGCAGTGATGCGGTGAGTTCGAGATCTGGGGTAATAAAGTACTTATCTTGAACGAACACACTGGCGGTTTGTTGCTCGCCCGAGGGCTCAAAGGATGGCGTAAAGTAGCCATAGTTCTTTTCTGGCTTTTTGCGATAAGTATGGTTGTAAACGTGCGAGTTTCTGTCCTGGTTCTGGTACTGCGCCCCCACCATGACTTCGTGATCACCGAAGTGACTGGTATTGGTTAGCTCGGCAAACCAGCGCTCATAAGATAACCAGACTTGGTGGCCATATTGGCCTGTTGTGATGTAAGAGTGATAGGTACTATCCGGGCGTTCCCAATAGCGATGATTCTGTGAGTGTGCAATGACGACACTGGTATCAATGTAATCATTATAAGGCTGGTAGTGGTAATTTAAGGTGCTGGTGTATTCGCGATAATGATTGTCCACTGAGGCGGCAAATAGCGCGGCATCGTAGCTACCATACTTTTTAATTTTGTAGGGCGTTACCGATGGCATGGCTCCCCGTCGGTTTGCCCACGGTTTTCGCCCTTGGTCATCATAGCGCGTATGGCTGAACATCATATTGTGCGCGTCGGATTGGTAGCGAACTTTACCCAGCAAACTGTGTTGACGGTAGCCAGAGAAGGTAAAGACATCACCGTTGCCTAGTTCGATATCATCGGCATCACGTCGAGAGCCATGCAATAGCACGGACCACCCAGAGTCAGACGCACCATAGGTGGTGACACTGCGCTTCCATTGATGGTTCACACTGTTGAAACCCGCTTGCGCCATGGCGCCAATCGACGAATCTGGATCAAGAAAGTCAGTGGCCTCTTTCGTTTCCATCACAAAACTGCCCGCGAAAGCGCCAAGGCTGGCGCGAACGTTATGGTCGCCTTTGATAAGGCGTACCGAACGTAGCAGTTGAGGGTCAAGAAAAAAGCTACCATAGCGATATTGTTGAAAGCCGACGGGGGCGCCATCGACACGGATCGAGAGCGCGGAAGGGTGTGAGAATCCCCAGACATTAATGCGTTCACTACCCGGGCGCGCGCCACCATCAAGTGATACGCCCGGCATTTTCATTACCAGCTCACCGATGTTGTGGGCTTGTTCGCGTTGAATATCATCCAGCTCTAACGTGGATTTTCCCGGGGAGATAAGGGTAATTGGGTGCTTTAGCTGCTCGCCTTGTACTTTGACGGTCTCAATCTCTTTGGGAACAGATGTGCCGTCGGTACTCGCGGCTTGGGCACTCATGGAAAGCGCTGCCAAGATGGCAAAACGTAAAAGAGGATACTGCATGCTCATAAAACTTTACTGACGCATAAAAGCGCGCACTATACGCCTAACTCGTCAATCTGGCAATGCTAATGATAGTGATTATCACTTATTGAGTGAGTGGCGAATACAGCGACTTCGCAGTATGATGAGCCAAAATTAACGATAGGAACGGCTATGTTTACTGGGATTATTCAAGCGGTCGCGACCATTGAGCGCTGCCGCGATCAGGGTGGATTACGAACTCTGGATATCCGCTTCCCCGCTGGATTTTGCGAGGGGCTTGAAATTGGTGCAAGCATCGCTATCGATGGTGTGTGTTTAACGGTTACTGAGCAGCTTGATGAAACCTTGGTACGGTTTGATGTGATGTTGCAAAGCCTTGCCGTCACCACATTAAAAGCGGTAGACGTGGGCGACATGGTTAATGCTGAACGCGCGGCCAAAGAAGGGGCAGAAGTGGGCGGGCACCCGTTATCTGGCCATATTGATTTCAATACTACCGTTCTAGACGTTCAACAGATTGACGATAACTATCGCATTCGCGTCTCTGTGCCTCATGAATGGATGAAGTACATCTTCCCGAAAGGCTACATTGCGCTCAACGGGGCCAGTTTGACGGTATCTGACGTCAATAAAAACGATGGTTGGTTCGAGGTGTGGCTGATCCCAGAGACGCGCAGGATGACAACCTTCGAGGCCAAACAGGCGGGAACAGCGATCAATGTTGAAATTGAACGCGGCACGCAAGTGGTGGTTGATACCGTGYGAGATGCCATTGACGAAAAGATGGGCGCGTTGATGCCTTTGTTTGAGCGATTTTTAGCCTCGCACAATGCCGATATCGATGCGATTGGCCATGCGGCGCAGCAAGCCTTGTCCAAATCGGACGATCAATAAACCATGGTGTTTTCAGCACCGTGAGTAGGAGAGCCTCGGCTCTCCTTTTCTTTTGGTGAGATGTTGACTGATTTTACGTGGCGTTAACATTACCCACTCCTCCGATCTGCTCAAATTGTGCGCGAACCTGCTCAAATGATGATGTGCTTAACAAAAATGTCAGCAACAATTCATCGATATATGCTCGAACGCTCATTTTTGTTGTTATTTTGTTTTCGAGATGATGAGAGTGTGCAAAATGTTAGTGTGGTTTTGAACGTGTAACCCTACTAACAGTGACAAGGATAATCATCATGAACAGAAAAGCGTCGACTTTATTAGGAGAGTGCGTCGCCGAGTTTATCGGCACGGGCTTGCTCATCTTCTTTGGTGTGGGCTGTGTCGCCGCCCTGGTACTGACAGGCGCCGACTTCGGCCAATGGGAAATCAGTATTGTGTGGGGCTTCGGGGTGGCGATTGCCATTTACTGTACCGCAGGGGTGTCGGGCGCGCACATCAACCCGGCTGTCACCATTGCACTGGCTGCTTTTCACGGCTTTGAAAAAAGCAAGGTCGTGCCTTATATCGTTTCACAAATGCTCGGTGCCTTTGCCTCGGCGGCACTGGTCTACAGCCTTTATAGCAACCTCTTTGTCGAGTATGAGCTGGCCAATAACATTGTACGCAGTAGCCCTGAAGCGCTAGCCACTGCGGGGATTTTTTCAACCTATGCACATCCTGCCATTTCCTTTATGGGCGCGATGGCCGTCGAATTTGTGATTACCGCCGTGTTGATGTTCGGCATCTTGGCGTTAGGTGATGAAAACAACGGTGCCGCGCGTGGGCCCATGAACCCATTGCTGATTGGTATCCTGATTGCGGTTATTGGTGGCTCACTGGGTCCATTGACCGGGTTTGCCATGAACCCCGCGCGTGATTTCGGTCCGAAATTCTTTGCTTACCTAGCTGGATGGGATTACGCCCTAACCGGTGCGCGTGATATTCCTTACTTTATTGTTCCCATCGTTGCGCCAATCCTAGGTGCTTGCTTCGGTGGCTGGTTGTATCCAAAAGCGATCGCGCCTTATCTACCTCAAGCGGGTCACGGCTGCACGATTCCAAATCAGTGTGAAGACGATGAAGAAGCACTGGTGCAGGCGAAAGAAACTGACGCCCGTGAAGTGAATGCATAAATAATACGGATGGCGCCGATTGGCGCCAAACCGACTAAAATAACAGAGAACAAAAGGATCATATTATGTC
>NZ_MUFL01000139.1:0-4087 GCF_001995355.1 Salinivibrio sp. PR919
GGTTGCTGCGGTGCTGGCGGGTCTTTTGGCGATGCTCGGCGTGCTGCCGGAAACTGTGACCGTGATGTTTAGCGCAACCGGGATTGGCGCTGGATTGTTAACCGCCGCGCTGTGGCAGCCGCTAAAGCGGCTGCAACGTGGTGCACGCAGCCCTGATAACAAGCACAGTGACTTTATTGGTTTGACGCTGACATTGACTGAGCCGTTAACGTCGGCACATCCAGCGACAATTAAGTATTCGGGTGTGGCGTGGCAGTTAGTGCTTAGTGGCAGCTGTAATGATGCTAGCTTGCAAGCAGGCGACAAAGTGCGAGTGGTCGGTGTTGATGTCGGTCGCTTTACGGTCGAGCCAGTCGGCGAAGCGGAGTCGAGCCACTAGGCGTTGTTTGCCATTCTGGTTTAATTGAGCCAAATAAAAAGCTCGGGCACCATGTCCCGAGCTTTTTTGCGTTATACGCGCTATGCCTAGCTAACCGAGTGCCTCGATAAGTGGAGGCGCTGTATTTAGGCTTTTTTCAGCTGTTTTTTCAGCTTTTTCAATTTGCTTTCTTGTTTAGCAACTTTTGCTTTGGTCTTTTTGATCGATTTTTTCAGATCTTTCTTTGATGCTTTAGCCATCGGTTTTCTCCTTTCGTTGTCATTGCCGGTGTTTTCGCCACCGCAATACGGCTTCAATGCCGTGGACAGGTGCCGGCAAGTTGCACCTAAAACTGTGATTATGAGCTCTTTTTTTCTTCGTGTTCTTTTAAAAATTGTTTGATAAAYCGACGGATCTCTCTAGCAGCTGACGTGTCGAGATCCTCGCATTTTGACAAGAAGGCATCGCGTTGCTCACTATTAATACGAATGAGTAACTGACTGTCTTTTTTGCTTTTTTCTTTTTTTGTCATCTGCATTTGCCTATCGTTTGGATATACAATGTATATACACTTTCTACGCTTTTCCACCTGGCGTGCTTAATTTGTGATCTGTTTAGTGATCTAAATAGTTATTTTCATACAACTCGACATTGTAGCCGCGGGGTTTCGTCATCCATGCCATAAATAATAAGGAGACGTGCGATTGAACCTATTTAAATAGATGGCTAAATGGCTTTACTGCTAAAGAAATAATGCTTAGGGTAAGGTATCTATGGAGCAAATATTTGGGTAAGGAATTATGGAAAAAAAATACCTGAGCACGCAATTGATTCACGCGGGGCGCGACAAACGTTATACCCAACAAGGTGTGAACCCTGTGATCCAGCGTGCTTCCTCCATCGTTTTTGACACGCTCGCCGACAAAAAACATGCAATTGCGCATCGACACCAGCACACCTTGTTTTACGGCCGCCGTGGCACCCAGACGCATTTTGCCCTGCAAGATGCGATGACAGAGCTCGAACAAGGTGAAGGATGTGCGTTGTTTCCGTGTGGCGCTGCCGCCATTGCCAACAGTATCTTGGCATTTGTGAAAACGGGCGACCATATTCTGGTGACAGGCTCGGCTTACGAGCCCACACAAGACTTTTGCCAAACTATCCTTGCCGATATGCAGATTGAGACTGAGTTTTTCGATCCGCTTGAAGGGGTCCAAATCGCTGAGCGTATTCGGCCTAATACCCGGATTGTGTTTCTCGAGTCGCCTGGGTCGTACACCATGGAAGTCCATGATACGCCAGCCATGGTGCAAGCGATTCGCGCCAAAGCGCCAGAGGCAATCATTATGATGGATAACACCTGGGCTGCTGGCGTTTTATATCAGCCTTTAACACATGGGGTCGATATTTCGATTCAATCCGGCACCAAGTATATTATTGGCCACTCTGATCATATGCTCGGCACCGCGGTGGCAAATCGTCGCTGTTGGCCGCAGCTACGAGAACGTGCCTATTTGATGGGACAAACCATTGATGCCGAGACGGCGTATCAAGCGGCAAGAGGGTTGCGTACCCTAGGGGTGCGTCTGAAGCAACATCAACAAAGTGCTCTACAGATTGCGCAATGGCTAAAAGAGCAGCCGGAAGTCGCGCATGTCCTTCACCCTGCGTTTTCTGATTGCCCCGGACATGTCTTTTTTGAGCGAGACTTTTCTGGGAGTAATGGCTTGTTTTCGTTTGTTTTTGACCAAAGACTTACCGATGCACAGCTGGAAGCGTTCTGTGATCACTTACAGCACTTTAGCATGGCGTACTCATGGGGTGGGTTTGAGTCGTTGCTGTTGACCAATCAACCTGAACAACTCAACCGTATTCGTCCTGCCGGTAAGGTGAGTTTCAGTGGCACCTTAGTCCGTGTGCACATTGGTTTAGAAGCGGTAGAGGATTTGATCACTGACTTAGCAGCAGGCTTTGAACGCATTAAAGCGGCCCAGTAAAAGCTGATAAGCCACCTTAAGTAAATGAAGGTGGCTTTTTGATGTCGGTTTAAGTCTGAAACTGGTCGGTTWGCGTGGTGAGTGCACTCGATTGATGACTCAACTGGCCACTGACGTCGCTGGTGGTATTGATGGCTTCAGTGAGCGATTGGCTGCCTTGCTTAAGCGCAYGTCGGCCAGCAGTGAGGTGTTCAATTTCCTTGTGCTGTGAGGCCAATGCGGCTTCTACCTCGGCGCTCAATTGTTCTAAGCCTTGGAATGTGGCATGCATATCACTGAGAAAGCCTTGAAGACGAACGCTGGCTTGCTGGTTGGAGGCACTGGCCGTTTGTGTTTCTGTGAGCAGTGAACTGGCGGTATCAACTTGTCCTAAGAGATCGTTAATCCAATTGCGAATATCACCGGTCGATTGTGCCGTACGCTGTGACAGGCCTCGGACCTCATCGGCAACGACCGCAAACCCTCGGCCATGCTCGCCGGCACGCGCGGCCTCAATGGCTGCATTTAATGCCAGTAGGTTAGTTTGCTCCGCAATCCCTTCAATCRCATCCATGACCCCTGCAATTTGCTCACTGGTTTGTTTCAGTGTTGCCATGGTTGACGATACCTTCTCCACGATACCCACACTGTGTGCGATAGCGGCGTCGGTAGTCCGCATTTGTTGCTGGATCTCGTCGTTATCGTGCGACACTTTGCTAATGTACTCGCGCGTATCATGAATGGCACTGGCAATGTTTGTGGTGGCACTTTCCATGACGGTGAGAGATTGGGCGACGTCGTCGACTTGACGACGGGTCTGCTGGTTAATCTGTGCGACTTGTTTGCTTTGGGTATCGAGCGTGTCAGATTGACCATCTAATTCGGCGGTTCGCGATTGAATGTCAGTGACAAAATGCGAGAACTTGTCGAGTAAGTTATTAGAGGCCCGCGCGACTGCACTGACCTCATCACTGTACCGATCGGTGAGGCGGGTACTCAGATCGGAGCGCTGGTCAATATCTGTTAAGGCATTAGCGATATGATCCAAGCGAACCACCACAGTTTTGCGCAACCATGTCATCAATACCAATGCCAAGAGTAAGGTGGCGCCACAACCAATATACACGGTATGCGCTTGTTGGTTTAGAAAGGTGATCAGCCCGCTTGCAGAGTGTTTCGCATGAGATTGCCTTTCGGCCAGCTTCTCGTTGATAGCGAGCAGCATAGGATCAACGGCCGGATACATATCAAAGTCGACTAACCTCCCCGCATCATAGAAGCTTTTGGCAGCGATGGTTTTTTCTAGCTGGACGAGATAGTCATCGAATGCCTGTTTATCGGCTTGATGTTTCGCGCGCCAGGTTGCGAGCGACGGAGAGCGAGAGAGTGCTTGCCAGCTTTGCTGATAGTCTTGATGGAGTTGTTCAAACTGCGGCTGAATTTCATTCCAGAACAATAACTGTGCTTTGATTTTTTGCGATAAGTTGACCAAGTTGCGGTGATCGCGTTCCAGCGCGAGCAACGCCCAGACTTCAGGCAGCTGTTGATTGACATATTCTGAAGAGGCTTGCGCAGAGCGGGATGAAATCCACAGCGATAAGCTTCCTAGCCCAATCGTGGATGCAATGAAGAGGGAAAATGCGATTAACAGTCGCTGTCGTACACTCATGTTGTTTCCTACCAACTACTCATGTTCGGATGAGGGGCAGGTTAGGCAGCGACTGTTGCAGGGGAATGACACCTGTCTCAATAG